>WNDP01000073.1 GCA_009912575.1 Acinetobacter bereziniae | reverse complement strand
TCGACGCAGAAGTATATGTACTTTCTAAAGAAGAAGGTGGTCGTCATACTCCGTTCCTTAACGGTTACCGTCCACAGTTCTACTTCCGTACAACTGACGTAACTGGTGCAATCCAATTACAAGACGGCGTTGAAATGGTAATGCCAGGCGACAACGTTGAAATGTCAGTAGAATTGATCCATCCAATCGCAATGGACCCAGGTCTACGTTTTGCGATCCGTGAAGGTGGTCGTACAGTTGGTGCTGGTGTAGTTGCTAAAGTAACTGCATAAACGCTAAAATGTTTATTCTTACCGAGAGTTTAGGCTCTCGGTTTGCTTATTAGGTCAGTAGTTCAATTGGTAGAGCGTCGGTCTCCAAAACCGAATGTTGGGGGTTCGAGTCCCTCCTGACCTGCCAGTTTTTAAATAAAAAACTTGATGTCGGCTAAACTGGTCATATAATAAGTCGCGAAACCTACGACGAGTACAAAAATGTCGAATGATAAATCACGTGACGCATCGGGCGGCGCAGCAATTCCTCAAAGCAACAATTCAGCTGAAATGGTAAAGACAAGTTCTCCATTTGATTTTATTTTGTGGATCCTTGCATTGGCTTTATTGGGCGGTGCGTTGATGACAAATCAATATCTTCCAGCGTATTGGGCACCAGCAAATAGTGTCTGGGTGCGTATTGGGGTAATTTTAGCTTGTATCATCGTAGCTTTAGGTTTATTATACGCCACCCATCAAGGCAAAGGCTTTGTTCGTTTGCTTAAAGATTCGCGTATCGAATTGCGCCGAGTCACTTGGCCTACGAAACATGAAACAGTAACCACTTCATGGCAAGTTCTCCTCGTTGTTGTAGTTGCCGCAATTATTTTGTGGTGTTTTGACTATATCATCGGTTGGTTTATGAAGTTTATTATCGGGTAAGAGAGCTATGAAACGTTGGTACATTATTCATGCCTATTCAGGCTATGAAAAACAAGTGATGCGTTCACTTAATGATCGAATCCAGCGTAGCGCTGTTGCTGATAGTTTTGGTGAAGTCCTTGTTCCTACCGAAGAAGTGGTAGAAATGAAGGATGGTAAGAAACGTAAATCAGAGCGTAAATTCTTTCCAGGCTATGTATTAGTTGAAATGGAAATGAATGATGAAACTTGGCATATTGTTAAAGAATGTCCAAAAGTATTGGGTTTCATTGGTGGTACAGCTGAAAAACCAGCACCAATTACGCAAAAAGAAGCTGATGCGATTCTTGCACGTGTACACAATAAAGGTGAAGCACCTCGTCCTAAGACGATGTTTGAGCCAGGTGAAGAATTACTTGTGACTGACGGTCCATTCACTGACTTTAAAGGTGTGGTGGAAGAAGTTCAGTACGAAAAATCACGTTTAACGTTGACGATTAATGTATTTAATCGACCAACTCAAGTTGAATTGGAATTTCGCCAAGTCGAAAAATCGATTTAATTTGCACTGTTTTGAAAGCGCCCGATTTTTTATGGATCGGGCATTGTTGTTGTAACGGTATCGTTACTTAAAAACTTGGGGAGCTCTAAAAGGCGTTTGTACCCAGAGGTAATTTGAAATGGCTAAGAAGATTGACGGCTATATCAAGCTGCAAGTTCCAGCTGGTAAAGCGAATCCATCTCCACCGATCGGTCCTGCACTCGGTCAACGTGGTGTAAACATCATGGCATTCTGTAAAGAATTCAATGCTGCTACACAAAAAGTTGAACCAGGTCTTCCAATTCCAGTAGTGATCACTGTGTACAACGATAAGTCGTTCACATTCATCATGAAAACTCCACCTGCATCTATTCTTCTTAAGAAAGCTGCTGGTATTCAAAAGGGTTCATCTGTACCAAACAAAACTAAAGTTGGTAAGTTGACTCGTGCTCAGTTAGAAGAGATTGCGACTACTAAAGAACCAGATTTAACTGGTGCTGATTTAGACGCACGTGTACGTACCATTGCTGGTTCTGCGCGTTCTATGGGCTTGGAAGTGGAGCTATAAGACATGGCAAAGTTAACTAAACGTCAAAAAGCCATTGCTGCTGCTGTAGAAGCAAACAAAGTTTATACTTTGGAAGAAGCAGTACAAGTTCTTAGCAGCCTTCCTGCTGCAAAATTCAAAGAATCTTTGGATGTTGCGGTAAACCTAGGTGTTGACCCTCGTAAATCTGACCAAGTTGTTCGTGGCGCGACTACACTTCCTGCAGGTACTGGTAAAACTGTACGTGTAGCTGTGTTTGCTCAAGGCGCTGCTGCTGAAGCTGCTAAAGCTGAAGGCGCGGACATTGTTGGTTTTGATGATCTTGCTGAAAGCATTCAAGCAGGTAACTTAGACTTTGATGTTGTTATTGCTGCTCCAGATGCAATGCGCGTTGTAGGTAAGTTAGGTACGATCCTTGGTCCACGTGGCTTAATGCCAAACCCTAAAGTGGGTACTGTAACTCCTGACGTTGCAACTGCAGTTAAAAATGCAAAAGCAGGTCAAGCACGTTACCGTGTAGACAAAGCGGGTATCATCCACGCTGCGATCGGTCAAGTAGGTTTTACTGCTGAAGCTGTTCGTTCAAACGTTGAAGCACTTGTTGCTGACCTTAAGAAAGCAAAACCTGCGACTTCTAAAGGTATCTACATTCAAAAGATCACTTTGAGCTCAACAATGGGTCCTGGTCTTGTTGTAGATGTACGGAACGTTACTAAGTAATTATTTTTATAAATAATTATTTGCAATAAAAGAATTTTAAAGTCCTGAGTAAAACTTAAAACATACTTTTAAGTTTTGCGCAAATTGAGAAAAGCTTCAATAGAAGTCTTTTTCTCAGTTTGTGAGTTGGCAAGGTTTTCTTGCTGATCGGTTCTCAGGCGGACTTTGAATTGATAGATGTATGTTTATCAGCGTCAAAGACCTCAGACGAGGGGAGTCTTCGGATTCGCTTCTTAAAATACCAGTCTGAGTAGACGCGGTGGTGTGATTGATTCCTCCTCCGCGTGCAAGTCAAGTTATTGGTTTGCGAATTGGGAGTGCAGTCTTGTTATGGATTGCATAAATCACCGTTAGGAGGTTTTACAATGGCTCTTCTTATCGAAGACAAAAAACAGATCGTTGCTGAAGTAAATGAAGTTGCTTCTGTAGCGTTTGCTGCTGTTGTTGCTGACTATCAAGGTTTAACAGTTGATCAATTGACTACACTTCGTGTTGAAGCTCGTAAGTTAGGTGTTAAAACACGTATCGTGCGTAACACTTTAGCTAAACGTGCGCTTGAAGGTACTCAATTTGACATCTTAGATGCAAACCTTGTTGGTCCAACTATTCTAGCTTTTTCAACTTCTGAAGACGACATGGGCGCAGCTGCTCGCTTGTTTGAAGAATTTGCTAAAACTAACAAAGCATTTGAACTTAAAGCTGCTGCATTTGACGGCAAACTTTATCAAGGTGCTGAAATTAGCGTTATTGCAAATCTTCCAAACCAAGAAAAAGCACTTACTATGCTTGCCAATGTTCTTCAAGCTCCTATTTCGAAATTGGGTCGCCTTATTACAGCACTCAAAGAGAAAAACGAGTCAGAAGCAGCTTAAGCTTAAAAATTTTCACACACCATTCAATATCCATTTGGAGTTATTCTCATGGCTTTAACTAACGAAGAAATCTTAAACGCAGTTTCTGAAAAAACTGTTCTTGAACTTGTTGAACTTATTTCTGCTTTTGAAGAAAAATTCAACGTATCTGCTGCTGCTGTAGCTGTTGCTGCGGGTCCTGCTGCTGCTGCTGCTGAAGAGCAATCAGAATTCAATGTTGAATTGACTTCTTTCGGTGCTAACAAAGTTGCTGTAATTAAAGCAGTACGTGAAGTTACTGGTCTTGGCTTGAAAGAAGCTAAAGACTTAGTAGAAGGCGCTCCTTCTAATCTTAAAGAAGGCGTTTCTAAAGAAGAAGCTGAAGAACTTAAGAAAAAACTTGAAGAAACTGGTGCTACAGTTACTGTTAAGTAATTTCGCTAGGGGTCGAATTTTAATTTGACCCCAAAAATTGGCTGATGGCTCTTGGGTCATCAGCCTTTTTGCGTTACAATAATCGGCTCGATTTTGAATTGATTGGTAAAAAAACCATCAATTTTAAAAATAAACAAACATAATCAAACGCTTAACAATATTTTTTCATTTTAAAAATATTGTTAAGCGTTTTGTACCACTGAAATTTGCAGCATTTGTATAAAAGTGGTGGTCATATCGACCTGCGTAATTCCTTCTAAGTTCGTTCTGCAGGCGGACTTAGTTTACTTTCCGAGGACTCCAGATGGCATACTCATATACCGAAAAGAAACGGATCCGTAAGAATTTTGGTAAATTGCCCCAAGTCATGCATGCTCCGTACCTGCTCTCGATTCAAGTCGACTCGTACAGAACATTCTTGCAAGATGGCAAAACTCCAAAAAATCGCGAAGATATCGGTCTCCAAGCTGCATTTCGTTCAGTTTTTCCTATTGAAAGTTATTCTGGCAATGCTGCTTTAGAATTCGTTGAGTATAGTCTTGGTAAACCAGAGTTTGATGTTCGCGAATGTATTCTTCGTGGATCAACCTTTGCGGCACCAATGCGCGTTAAAATTCGTTTGATCATCAAAGATCGTGAAACGAAATCTATTAAAGACGTACGTGAACAAGAAGTGTATATGGGTGAAATGCCACTCATGACTGAGAATGGTACCTTTGTGATCAATGGTACTGAGCGTGTAATCGTTTCTCAGTTACACCGTTCTCCAGGCGTATTCTTTGATCACGATAAGGGTAAAACACACTCAAGTGGTAAAGTGTTGTATTCAGCACGTATCATCCCTTACCGTGGTTCATGGTTAGATTTTGAGTTTGATGCTAAAGATTTAGTCTTTGTACGTATTGACCGTCGTCGTAAATTATTGGCGACTGTGATTTTACGTGCATTGAATTATAGCAATGAACAAATTCTCAATATGTTCTACGAAAAAGTACCTGTATATCTTGATATGGGTAGCTACCAAATTGACCTTGTACCAGAACGTCTTCGTGGTGAAATGGCTCAATTTGACATCTTGGACAATGATGGCAAAGCAATTGTTGAACAAGGTAAGCGTATTAACGCACGTCATGTTCGTCAAATGGAAGCTGCAGGTTTAACTAAACTTCCAGTTCCAGATGAATACCTGTATGAGCGTATTACTGCGGATAACATCACTTTACGTGATGGCGAAGTGATTGCTGCAAATACTATTTTAAGCCATGAAGTATTGGTTAAAATCGCTGAAGGTGGTGTTAAACAGTTTAACATCTTGTTCACCAATGACATCGACCGTGGTTCTTTCGTTGCGGATACTTTACGTGCGGATACAACATCAGGTCGTGAAGAAGCACTTGTAGAAATCTACAAAGTGATGCGTCCAGGTGAGCCACCGACAAAAGAAGTGGCTGAAAACTTATTCAATAACTTATTCTTCTCTACAGAGCGCTATGATTTGTCTCCTGTAGGACGTATGAAGTTTAACCGTCGTTTGGGTCGTCCTTATGAAGTCGGTACAGATCAAAAGTCTCGTGAAGTAGAAGGTATTCTTTCTAACGATGACATCATTGATGTACTTAAAACATTGGTAGAAATCCGTAACGGTAAAGGTGAAGTCGACGATATCGATCACTTGGGTAACCGTCGTGTGCGTTCTGTTGGTGAAATGACAGAAAACCAATTCCGTGTTGGTTTGGTTCGTGTTGAACGTGCTGTAAAAGAACGTTTAAACCAAGCTGAAACTGATAACTTGTCTCCACAAGATTTGATCAATGCGAAACCAGTTGCTGCTGCAATCAAAGAATTCTTTGGTTCAAGCCAATTGTCTCAGTTTATGGATCAAAACAACCCATTGTCTGAAATTACACATAAACGTCGTGTTTCAGCACTTGGTCCTGGTGGTTTAACACGTGAACGTGCAGGCTTTGAGGTACGTGACGTACATCAAACTCACTACGGCCGTGTATGTCCAATTGAGACACCTGAAGGTCCAAACATTGGTTTGATCAACTCACTTTCTGTATATGCAAAAGCCAACAACTTTGGTTTCTTGGAAACACCATACCGTAAAGTTGTGGATGGTCGTGTAACTGATGATGTTGAGTATTTATCTGCAATTGAAGAAGTAGGCACTGTGATTGCACAAGCCGACTCTGGTGTAGATAAAGAAGGGAACTTGACTGAAGAATTCGTTTCTGTACGTCATCAAGGTGAATTTGTTCGTATGCCTCCTGAAAAAGTGACGCATATGGATGTATCTGCTCAACAGGTTGTTTCTGTTGCTGCATCACTTATTCCGTTCCTAGAACACGATGATGCGAACCGTGCATTAATGGGTTCAAACATGCAACGTCAGGCTGTTCCTACATTGCTTGCCGACAAGCCACTTGTTGGTACAGGTATGGAAGCAAACGTAGCGCATGACTCTGGTGTATGTGTAATCGCAAAACGTGGCGGACGTATTGAGTTCGTTGATGCTTCTCGTGTTGTTATTCGTGTGAACGAAGATGAAATGATCGCGGGTGAAGCAGGTGTAGATATCTACAACTTGATCAAATACACACGTTCAAACCAAAACACTTGTATTAACCAAAAAGTTCTTGTGAGCTTGGGCGATAAAGTCGGTCGTGGTGATGTTCTTGCTGATGGTCCATCGACTGACGGTGGTGAATTAGCACTTGGTCAAAACATGCGTGTCGCGTTTATGACTTGGAATGGTTATAACTACGAAGACTCGATCTTGTTATCTGAGCGTGTGCTTCAAGAAGACCGTTTGACTTCTATTCACATTCAAGAGTTGTCATGTGTAGCACGTGATACCAAGTTAGGTGCAGAAGAAATTACTGCCGATATCCCTAACGTAGGTGAAGCTGCTTTATCTAAACTTGATGAATCAGGTATTGTGTATATCGGTGCTGAAGTTTCAGCAGGTGACATCCTTGTTGGTAAGGTAACGCCTAAAGGTGAAACACAGTTAACACCTGAAGAAAAATTACTTCGTGCAATTTTCGGTGAAAAAGCAGCGGATGTAAAAGACTCTTCTTTACGTGTTTCTTCAAGCGTAAAAGGTACAGTGATTGACGTTCAAGTGTTTACACGTGACGGTATCGAGAAAGATGAGCGTGCTCAAGCAATTGAAAAAGCGCAACTTGATGCTTACCGTAAAGACTTGAAAGAAGAATTTAAAATCTTCGAAGAAGCTGCTTGTGAACGTATTGTACGTTTATTGAAAGGTCAAGAGTCAAATGGTGGTGGTACAACTAAACGTGGTGACAAGTTAACAGAAGACGTATTGTCTAACTTAGAACTTGTTGACCTATTAGAAGTTCAACCAACAGATGAAGGCATCGCTGAGCGTTTAACTCAGATTCAGGTATTCTTGAAAGAGAAGAGCCATGAGATCGATGAGAAGTTTGCTGAGAAAAAACGTAAACTTTCAACAGGTGATGAACTGACAACTGGTGTATTAAAAGTTGTTAAAGTTTATATTGCTGTTAAACGTCGTATCCAGCCTGGTGATAAGATGGCGGGTCGTCACGGTAACAAGGGTGTTGTATCAAACATCTTACCTGTAGAAGACATGCCGCATGACATCCATGGTGTTCCAGTGGATGTGGTACTTAACCCTCTCGGTGTACCATCACGTATGAACGTGGGTCAGATTCTTGAAACTCACTTGGGTATGGCTGCGAAAGGTCTTGGCGATAAGATCGACAAGATGATGCAAGAACAACGTACAGTTCTTGAACTTCGTGAATTCTTAGACAAGATTTACAACAAAGTTGGCGGCGAGCAAGAAGATCTTGATAGCTTGACTGATGAAGAAATCTTGGTGTTATCAGGTAACTTGCGTAAAGGTGTTCCTTTAGCTACGCCAGTATTTGATGGTGCAGAAGAAGGACAAATCAAAGAGTTACTTGAGCTTGGTGGTATCTCACGTACAGGTCAAACAGTATTGTATGACGGACGTACAGGTGAGCGTTTTGACCGCCCAGTAACTGTTGGTTATATGTACATGCTGAAGTTGAACCATTTGGTTGACGACAAGATGCATGCGCGTTCTACTGGTTCTTACTCACTTGTGACTCAACAGCCGCTTGGTGGTAAAGCACAATTCGGTGGTCAGCGTTTCGGTGAGATGGAGGTCTGGGCACTTGAAGCTTATGGTGCTGCTTATACACTTCAAGAAATGCTAACTGTGAAGTCGGATGACGTTGAAGGTCGTACTCGCATCTATAAGAACATTGTAGATGGTAACCATTATATGGATCCGGGTATGCCTGAATCGTTCAACGTATTGACCAAAGAGATCCGTTCTTTAGGTATCAACATTGAACTGAAAAATGGTGACTAAACTTCACCATTGAATCTCCCTAAATCCCTCTTTATGAAAGAGGGACTTTCCCCCTTAGAAAAAGGGGGATCAAGGGGGATTAAAATTCAGTGAAAAAACAATATTTGTGACCCAGTCGTAGCCTGAAAAGCGCTTCGACACACGGAGAAAAAAATTGAAAGACTTGCTCGATATCATGCGCAAAAAGACGGACTCAGACGGTCATGCTCCAGTAGAGTTTGATCGTATCCGTATTGGTCTTGCGTCACCAGAAATGATTAAGTCATGGTCTCACGGTGAAGTTAAAAAGCCAGAAACCATTAACTATCGTACGTTTAAGCCTGAACGTGATGGTTTATTCTGTGCCAAAATCTTTGGACCAGTAAAAGATTACGAATGCTTGTGTGGTAAATACAAGCGTATGAAATATAAAGGCGTCATTTGTGAAAAATGTGGCGTTGAAGTAACAACTGCGAAAGTTCGTCGTGAGCGTATGGGTCACATCGAATTGGCTTCTCCTGTTGCTCATATTTGGTTCTTGAAATCATTACCAAGTCGTATTGGTTTACTTCTCGATATGACGCTACGTGATATCGAACGCGTATTGTATTTCGAATCTTATGTGGTGACTGATCCTGGCATGACGCCAATGGAGAAGTACCAACTTCTTAACGATGAAGAATACTTCACAGCGTTAGAAGAACATGGTGATGAATTCAGCGCTAAAATGGGTGCTGAAGCAGTTCAAGATTTGTTGAAAGACATTGACCTTGAAGCTGAAATTTCTCGTTTACGTGAAGAAATTCCAAACACAACTTCAGAAACGAAGCTTAAAAAAGCCTCTAAACGTTTGAAGTTGATGGAAGCGTTCAAAGAGTCAAACAACAAGCCAGAATGGATGGTGATGAATGTACTTCCAGTACTTCCACCTGATCTTCGTCCATTGGTTCCGCTTGAAGGTGGTCGTTTTGCGACTTCTGACTTGAACGATCTTTACCGTCGTGTGATTAACCGTAACAACCGTTTAAAACGCCTTCTTGATCTTGCTGCACCAGACATTATCGTACGTAACGAAAAACGTATGTTACAAGAGTCTGTAGATGCATTGTTAGATAACGGTCGTCGTGGTCGCGCAATTACAGGTTCGAATAAACGTCCGCTTAAATCTTTGGCAGATATGATCAAAGGTAAGCAAGGTCGTTTCCGTCAAAACTTACTTGGTAAGCGTGTTGACTACTCTGGTCGTTCGGTAATTACTGTAGGTCCAACTTTACGTTTACACCAATGTGGTCTTCCGAAGAAAATGGCACTTGAATTATTCAAGCCTTTTATCTTTGCTAAACTACAAGCTTCTGGCCAAGCAACAACCATTAAAGCAGCGAAGAAAATGGTTGAGCGTGAAACACCTGAAGTTTGGGACGTTCTTGCATCTGTAATTCGTCAACATCCAGTGATGTTGAACCGTGCGCCAACACTTCACCGTTTAGGTCTTCAAGCATTTGAACCTATTTTGATTGAAGGTAAAGCGATCCGTTTACATCCACTCGTTTGTGCTGCGTTTAACGCCGACTTCGACGGTGACCAAATGGCGGTTCACGTACCATTAACACTTGAAGCTCAATTAGAAGCTCGTGCGTTAATGATGTCAACCAACAACATCTTGTCACCTGCGAACGGTGAGCCGATCATTGTACCTTCTCAGGACGTTGTCTTGGGCTTGTATTACATCACGCGTGATGCAATCAATGCCAAAGGTGAAGGCATGGTGTTTGCGGATACTCACGAAGTAAACCGTGCGCTTGCAACAGGTCAAGTTGATTTACATGCGCGTGTAAAAGCTCGTGTACACCAAACAGTAATTGATGAAAACGGTAACCGTGAGCATCAAACCATTGTTGTAGATACGACACCTGGTCGTTGCTTACTTTGGGAAGTTGTTCCTGAAGGTATGGATTTCCAACAAATCAACGTTGAGATGACCAAAAAGAACATCTCTAAATTGATTAACTCTTGCTACCGTAAATTAGGTTTGAAAGATACTGTTATCTTTGCTGACCAATTGATGTACTTGGGCTTCCGCCAAGCAACACGTTCAGGTGTTTCTGTGGGTATGGAAGACATGTTGATTCCGCCACAAAAACAAGCAATTATCAAAAAAGCTGAAGTTGAAGTTCGTGAAATTGAACAACAATTCGAGCAAGGTTTCGTAACTGCGGGTGAGCGTTACAACAAAGTTGTCGATATTTGGGCGCGTACCAACGACCAAGTTGCTAAAGCGATGATGGACAACTTGTCATTCACAACTGTTAAAAACAAACAGGGTGAAGATGAGAAGCAGAAATCATTCAACAGTATCTATATGATGTCTGACTCTGGTGCCCGTGGTTCGGCAGCTCAGATTCGTCAGCTTGCAGGTATGCGTGGTTTGATGGCTAAACCAGATGGTTCGATCATTGAAACACCAATTAAAGCAAACTTCCGTGAAGGTTTGACAGTACTTCAGTACTTCATTTCAACACACGGTGCACGTAAAGGTTTGGCAGATACAGCACTTAAAACTGCGAACTCTGGTTACTTAACACGTCGTCTTGTCGATGTAGCACAAGATTTGGTGATTACTGAGCCAGATTGTGGTACTTATGACGGTCTTGTAATGACTCCATTCATTCAAGGTGGCGATGTTATCGAGAACTTAGGTGCTCGAGTATTGGGTCGTGTACTTGCTGAAGATGTGAAGAAACCAGGTACAGATGATGTCCTTCTTCCACGTAACACATTGATTGACGAGAAACTTGCAACGTTCCTTGAAGATAACGGTGTTGACGAAGTTAAAGTACGTTCAGTTGTAAACTGTGCTTCAACATTCGGTGTATGTGCGAAATGTTATGGTCGTGACTTGGCTCGTGGTCACTTGGTGAATCCAGGTGAATCTGTAGGGGTTATGGCTGCACAATCAATTGGTGAACCTGGTACACAGTTAACCATGCGTACATTCCACGTGGGTGGTGCTGCAAGCCGAACTTCTGCTACAAACAGTGTTCAAGTACGTAACAAAGGTACAGTTCGTTTCCATAACGTTAAAACTGTTCAACATGCCAAAGGTCACTTGGTATCTGTTTCACGTTCAGGTGAAATCGGTATTGCGGATGACTTAGGTCGTGAGCGTGAACGTTATAAACTTCCATACGGTGCGTCTATCTTGATCAAAGATGGTCAACCTGTAGAAGGCGGCGGTATTGTTGCAACTTGGGATCCGCATACGCATCCATTGGTAACAGAAGTTGCTGGTAAAGCACGCTTCAGCCAAATTTCTGATGGTGTGACTGCGACATCGAAAACTGATGATGCAACAGGTATGACAACTGTTGAAATCTTGCCTGTAACAGCTCGTCCTGCTTCTGGTAAAGATTTACGTCCTGCAATCGTGTTGGATACAACCGATGGTGGCGAACAGTTCTACTTCTTGCCACAAAATACAATCGTGACTGTCCGTGATGGCGAAACGATTGGTGTGGGTGATGTCATTGGTCGTGTACCACAAGAAACTTCACGTACTCGTGATATTACCGGTGGTCTGCCACGTGTAGCTGACTTGTTCGAAGCACGTAAGCCGAAAGAGCACGCAATCCTTGCTGAAATTTCAGGTGTTGTAAGCTTTGGTAAAGAAACCAAAGGTAAGAACCGCTTAGTGATTACTCCAGATGATGGCTCTGAAATTTATGAAGAGTTGATTCCTAAATGGCGTACCATTAACGTGTTTGAAGGTGAGCATGTGAACCGTGGTGAAACCATTTCTGATGGTCCACAGAACCCACATGACATCTTACGTTTGAAAGGTGAAGTTGCATTAACCAACTACATCGTGAACGAAGTTCAAGACGTTTACCGCTTACAAGGTGTAAAAATCAACGATAAGCATATCGAAGTGATCGTGCGTCAAATGTTGCGTAAAGTTGACATTACTGATGGCGGCGATACAAGCTTCATCAAAGGCGAACAAGTGGATTACATCCGCGTTGTGGGCGAAAACCAAGCGGTATTGGCTCAGAACAAGTTCCCTGCGAAGTATGAACGTCAATTGATGGGTATTACCAAAGCATCACTTTCTACTGACTCGTTCATCTCTGCTGCATCGTTCCAGGAAACCACACGTGTGTTAACTGAAGCGGCTGTAACAGGTAAAGAAGATGAGTTGCGTGGTTTGAAAGAAAACGTTGTTGTAGGTCGCTTGATTCCAGCGGGTACTGGTCTTGCATACCACTTAGAACGTCGTCGTCAAGAAGCAGAAGCTGCAGAGCATGAGCTTGTAAATGACTTCTCTGACGTTGATCAAGCATTCTCTCAAGCTTTAAACGAAGATTCTTTTTAAGTTAAACAGCTTTTGAAATGAAGAAGACGCCTTAGGGCGTCTTTTTTTATATAATCAAAAAATGGAAATTAAAATCAATCTAGAATGAAAATAAATATTGTTGTGAAGAGCTTAGCCTTGCTGACGATTTGTCCATTATTGTTAATGCTGTTGCTGCTACCTACACCTGCATCGGAACATGGTTGGCAAGTTGATATGATGCAATGGATCAATCAATTTTTAAAAATTCAAAGTACCACCACAGGTGAGCTGGAACAATTTAGTCTGTTTGTTAAGACCTACCTGAGCTTACTGTGTCCACTCTGGGCATTACTGATTATTTATGCGATATATAAAGACGATAAAGTTGAGCAACCTAAACTCAAACAGTTTAAACCCTTAGATGCGGTGATCGTTTTTGCTTGTTTCTCATTTTGCATTGGCTTTGCAACAATACTGAGTCTATGGCATTTAAATCCTTCATTGGTTTCTATCCGTGTTAAAAACAGTTATTTATTTCGGATTTTGTATGAGTACAAATTGGGAGTTATTTTGGCTGAACTGTTTTACTTTGGCATTCTCCTTTTAGCATCGACAGGTATTCTAGCTGTTCTATTTGCAATCATTATCAATATCAAACAACGATTGATGTACAAGTCGAAATGATGAATTTTAATTAATCATAGAAACAAGAGAATCAAAAAAAACCGCTGTAATTCAGCGGTTTTAAGATCAGTAAATGGTACGTTTTTTTAAGAAGATCGTGGTTTTACCCAGAGTTGATAAGCAACAGCCAATAAGGCCAGCCAAATCGCGCCAACATAAAGTGCAGGACGTGAGGCTGGAAAATAACCAATCATAGCGATGACAAAGATCATAAATGCCGTGGCTAAAATCGGTGCAATTGGCCATCCAATTACAGGAAAATCAAGCTTTTTAATCTCTTCGGTACTGAGTTTTTTTCGCATACCAAACTGGGCCAATAAAATCATTAACCACACATAAACAGTTGCAAATGTTGCAATCGAGGCGATGATTTCAAACACATTTTCAGGAATCAGGTAATTTAAGAGTACCCCAACCAAAAGCACGCTTGCCATGACGATTACGGTCATAAACGGTACGCCATTTCTTGATGTTTTGGCAAAACTTGTTGGCGCTTTGCCTTTGATTGCCATACCATACATCATTCGTCCAGCACCAAAAACATCGCTATTAATCGCAGAAACAGCAGCAGTAATGACCACGATGTTTAGAACGGCAGCCGCTGATTTGATCCCTAGACTTTCAAATATTTGCACAAATGGACTACCGTGAGAACCAATTTGATTCCAAGGGAAAATCGACATCAGTACAAAAATAGTCAACACATAGAATAAGAGAATACGAAATGGAACCGCATTGATGGCTTGAGGAATTGCCACTTTCGGGTCTTTGGTTTCTCCAGCGGTCACACCAATGATTTCTATACCACCAAATGCAAAAACAACAACAGAAAAGCAAGCAATAAAACCAGCAATACCATTGGGAAAGAAACCACCATGTGTCCAAAGGTTCGATATACCTGAACTAAATTCAGTATGTGGAATATGCAAACCGTAGAGCATGATGCCAAAGCCACCCAAAATCATGGCAATAATCGCAGTGACCTTAACGATTGATAACCAAAACCCCATGTAAATTCCAAAGGCAGTCACATCGGCAATCGCAACAATGACCATCTCAAAAACATAGGTCCAACCTGTGGTAAAACCTGCAAATGGACTGATATATTCAGAAGCGTAATGACTAAAAGAATCTGAAACAGGATTATGCACAGCCATTTCACCCAATGCACGCATCACAATATAAATTGCAATACCTGCAATCATATAAGCCAGTAATACCGATGGGCCTGCTTGTTGTATCGCAGAAGCTGAACCGTAGAATAAACCTGTGCCTATAGCTGAACCTAAAGCCAGGAAACGAATGTGGCGGTTATTGAGCCCCCGTTTTAAAGTGGAAGTTTGTGACATGATAAGCTCCAGTCTTAGCTATAGTTTATAGGAGCTTGAAAGCGAGTTCATGCTTTTATCCAAAAATAAGCACTTTACGCTGCAAATGAGTTCAACATTGATCAGAAATTATTAAATGATGAGATTGGTTCTAGTTGTGCAGAACAGTTACAAATGAATGCAATAAAGCAATCATTTCCTCACGAATTTATCTTTACTTTCCATGAGATAATTTGAGGTGGAAGAACTGTTTGATTGACTTTTTGTAATAACAGAAGGAATTAGGGCATGAAAAAGCAAATAATGACCATAATGTGTGTGGCTTTACCTATCGCGATGCTGACAGGTTGTGAAAACATGTCTGCAAACGATAAACGAATCGGTTCAGCAGCGCTTGGTGGTGCTATCGGTGGTGGAGTGGGTAATCATGCAGGCAATGGTATTGGCGCAGCTGTCGGTGCAGGTGGTGGTGCGGCTGTAGGAAGTAAGGCCAATAACGGTTCAAATCGCAACGCAACTTATAGTGGTGTTGGTGCAGGTATCGGTTCTGTGATTGGTAAGGGTATTTTAGGTGGTGATGCTGGTGCTGCGATTGGCGGTGCTATCGGTGGTGGTGCAGGTGCAGCCATTGAGCAAAATAAATAAGCCATTCTATATATGATAAAAAGCGCTATGGCTTATTGATTAAGCATAGCGTTTTTTCATTTCTATCGTTTATATTTAACTTATTTGATTGATCATTAAGCATGTTTAAACGATATAGAATGGCATGTATTGAAGCCACTAACGTTTTAACGGATGTGGATTTTTGCGACGGATATAGACCGTTTTTTGTACTTCGGCAATTCTCAATCCTGAATCATCATAAATACTTAAAGTGTAGTTACGATACACAGGCTTATAATTTTTAGCTAAATCTTTAACATGCTCGATTTCAACAGCATCCAATCGAATATCTGCATAAACCGTACTGCGTCCGGGTGACAGAAAATTAATGCTCGCAGCTTTGTCCCAAACCATGTGTTTCGGTCCGAGGTGGTGCATCAAAAGAAGCATGTAAAACGGATCGACCATCGAATATAAACTGCCACCAAAGTGAACCCCAACAATGTTTTGATTGTTGCGTGTCAGTGGCATTTTGACCCGAATATGATAGTTTTTCAGGTCAATTTTTTCGATTTCAATTCCAGCGCCTTTATATGGAGAAAAATGATTCAACATAAATTTAGACACAAATGGAATTGTCTGTAGTTTCTTGATTAGCGCATTCATGGTCAATTCTAGTTATCTATTTTTAAACCATAATAAAGAACTAAAGGCAATGTGGCATTGATCGAAATGCCCTATACCGCGAAATCATAGCCAATGGTTAAAACAATAAAAGGTGACTCAATGCAAGCGCAAACTTATTGGATTTCGACACAGGATAAGCAAAAACTCTATGCAAAAACATGGGGTAATGCTGAAAACCCTGCGTTGGTTTTAGTACATGGTTATCCTGATAATCAGGAGGTTTGGGAGCCGATTATCGAACAATTGATTTCTCAATTTTATATTGTTAGCTATGATGTTCGAGGTGCAG
This sequence comes from Acinetobacter bereziniae, assembly GCA_009912575.1. Lineage (GTDB taxonomy): Bacteria > Pseudomonadota > Gammaproteobacteria > Pseudomonadales > Moraxellaceae > Acinetobacter > Acinetobacter bereziniae_A. The sequence continues at coordinate 6,139 of WNDP01000073.1, read as the reverse complement.
GCCAATCTTCTATTCCAAAACGTATTCGTGATTATGCTTTAGCACGTTTATCATTGGATTTAGAATGTGTCGTCAATGAATTATTGCCAAATCGTCGTTTTCACCTTGCTGCTCATGATTGGGGTTCGATTCAATCATGGGAGTCTGTCACCGAAGCAAAATTTAAAGACCGTATATTGTCTTATACCACCATGTCTGGACCATGTTGCATTTTGGATGCGTGAACAGTTTGTACATGAAAAGCCAAAGTTCTTTAAACAATTATTGAAATCTTGGTATATCGTTGCTTTCCAACTGCCTGTTCTTGCACCTACCGTTTGGCATTTCTTTAACCCACAACGTTGGGGTGCAATCTTAAGCCAATTAGAAAAAACACAGGGATTGCCTTTAAATCCAAATATCTCAAAAGATGGTGAGCATGGCATTGGGTTGTATCGTGCCAATTTTTTACCACGTTTAACACGGCCACGTCAGCGCTTTGCAATCTGTCCAGTACAAGCGGTTGTTCTTTTAAGAGATAAATTTGTCAGTCCAGAATTGATTGATGAAGTACCTAAGTGGGCGAATGAATTTGAACGCGTTGAAGTTGATGCAAATCATTGGGCTGTACTCAGTCGTCCTCAAGAAATTGCACAATACATTCAAAAATTTGCTTTAAAACATAATTAAAATTATGACGATTGTGAGTAGGGGATACACTACTATTCCCTACTTATTTAATCAGCTATTGGATGATTTTACAGCTTCATGGTAGTGAATCTGTTAAAGTAGCGCCTTTCAAATTTTCGTAATTTCTCTATGAATGCTGTCGTTATTGCGATTGCCGTGATGTTTATTTTGTCACTGGCACGAGTTTCTGTTGTTTTAACATTGGTTATTTCAGCAATTATAGGTGGTTTAGTTGCTGGTTTAAGTTTGGCGGATACCGTAGAGGCATTTAATGCAGGTTTGGGAGATGGTGCAGAAGTTGCACTGGCCTATGCTGTATTAGGTGCATTTGCTTTGGCATTGTCTAAGTCGGGTTTACCTGATTTATTGGCCCATAAACTGATTGGTTTATTGGGAATGGAAGCCACTCAGAAACAAGCAAAAAAGGTAAAGTTTTTATTGCTGGGGATTTTATTGATCGCTGCAATTTGTTCACAAAACTTGATTCCTGTGCATATTGCATTTATTCCAGTGCTTGTTCCACCACTATTAAAAGTGATGAATCACTTGAAGCTCGATCGTCGTGCGGCAGCATGTGTATTAACGCTCGGACTTGTCGGCACTTATATTTTCCTCCCTGTTGGATTTGGTGCCATTTTCTTAGAGCAAATTTTGATGGGTAACATCAACAAAATTGGAGCGGCATATCATCTTCATGTAGAACGAAGCATGATGCCTATAGGGATGGCAATTCCTGTGCTTGGTATGGTGATAGGGACATTGGTTGCAGTATTTATCAGTTATCGTAAACCGCGTTTGTATGTTGACCGTGATGTTGCACCCATCACCACCATTGATTTGGACAAACCACTTCGAGCTGTTAATGTTGACGAGCTTAAAGCAGACGGTCTTGCTTTGGAGCAACAAGCCAAACAAGCACCAGTTATTGCTACAAAAACGATTTTGATGGCCATACTGGCAATCGTTTTAACGCTAATCTCGCAACTGTATTCTGGTTCAATGATTCTAGGTGGCTTGGTCGGCTTTGCGGTATTGTCAGCGGCAGGGATCTTTAAATGGCAAGAAGCCGATGATGTTTTTGTGCAAGGTATGCGCATGATGGCATTGGTTGGCTTTATTATGATTTCTGCTGCGGGTTTTGCCTCAGTTATGACGCATACGGGTGATATTAATCATTTGGTCAACGGTGTTGTACACTTGATTGGTGACAATAAAGCTTTGGCTGCATTTTTAATGCTGTTCATTGGTTTGTTTGTGACAATTGGAATCGGTTCATCTTTCTCAAGTGTTCCTGTACTTGCTGTAATTTATGTACCATTGTGTGTTCAATTTGGTTTTTCGCCATTGGCAACTGTTGCACTGATTGGTACTGCGGCAGCACTTGGTGATGCGGGTTCACCAGCTTCAGATTCTACACTTGGTCCTACAGCAGGTTTAGGTGTTGATGGTCAACATGATCATATTTGGGATACTGTGGTGCCAACATTCATTCATTTTAATATTCCTCTATTGGTCTTTGGCTGGATTGCAGCAATGATTTTATAGATTGGAAGAGTGTAGATCGAAGGCTGTTTATGATGAAATCTAAACAGCTTTTTTTATGCTTGTTTGATTTGAATGTACCGATTTGAGAAAAGAAGAATTCACAGATTACATTTAAAATTCAGATAGATTTGTGTAGATAACTTATCTTGCTTAACACTTACTTCGCTTTAAACAAAGGCAGTGCTTAGTCCTTGCTCAAATGCTTTTATTTTTTTCTTAGCTAAAAGGGCTGGCGATTTAACCATACCAAAATATTTATTGGATTTGCGATATCCATATTGTTTCATGTTCGAAAGACCATTTTTTTATCGCTATTGAAAATACGTCGCTGAAATATTCAAATTTTTGCAAATACAAGAACTCAAATAGCATTTATTTTTATAATAATTTAAATATAAAGTGCATTCTAAATGCATTATTTTTTTATTATAATTTTTAAAAATTTTATATTAAATTTATCCCAATAAACTTGATTAATTTAGTTGGTTTTAAAACCAACTGTTTTGATATGATTAAAATAAATATATTTAAATAACATGTGTTTAAAAATAAACTTAATTTTGTATTTAAAATAAATGTTGCAATATTATTAATACCTATGTTTAATGCTGATTAATAACAACGCGGGGTATTTTATAATGTTAAAGCAAATTGCTCTTATTGCATTAATGGGAATTTCTTCTGCTTCATTTGCAGATTGGCAAGTTAAAGTAGGTGGGTCGGTGATTGCGCCTACTCAAGACACTGATGTTGCTGGTGTGGGTACTGTAAAGGCTGATCATGAGTTTGCGTTTACACCTTCTGTCGAATATTTCTTTGGTGAAACACCGTTTTCTGCTGAACTTTTATTGGCAACACCAATTAGCCATGATGTGAAACTAGATGGTGAAAAAGCAGTAAACCTTAAACATTTGCCGCCAACGATAACGTTTAAATATAACTTTAAGAACTCAACTCGTTTTACACCTTATATTAGTGTCGGTGGTACGGCATTCCTTGCTTGGGATGAAGAATCATCTGGTGCATTGGATGGTACGAAAGTTAAAGTGAAAGATGATTTTGGCTTTGCAGGACAAATTGGCTTTAACTTCCAACCTGCTGATGCAAAAAATTGGGGCGTTTTCTTTGATGCACGTTATGCACAATTAAGCCCAGAAGTGAAAGTGACTGCTGGTGGTGCAACTGCTGCAAAATTTGACTTAGACATTGATCCAGTCATTTATACCCTAGGTTATAGCTACAGATTCTAAGTAGCTGTAAAAAACTCGGTGCATGCACCGAGTTTTTTTATTAAACGTTTTTCTGAAACAAGAAACTATAAAAAGTCGTCATTTTGACTATATAACAATGAGCAAAATCATTTTAATCTAAGACTCATCACTTTATTTTTTGAATGAATATGAAAATTTTAATTCCTATAATATTGATATTAAGCAGTGGTATTTCAATCAGTCACGCAGCCAGCTTTAACTGTGACCAAGCTCAAACCAAAACTGAACATCGGATATGCGATCAACGCAGTTTAAATGATGCTGATGTTAAAATGGCGACCACCTATAACATTATCCGGAAGTTGGTTCCAATGGGGACACGTGGAGTGATACAAGATCAACAAGTGAAATGGTTGCAACTACGTAACCAGTGTCAGGATAATGTCCGTTGTCTCAGCGATGCGTATCAAATGCGTCAGCAAAAACTTGAGACTTATATGAATCGGGTGTATCAGCAAGGGCCATTTTAAAAAAAAATTAATTTTCCTATTGAAATATACATAAATCACTCCATTTCTAAAGCATTCGATAAAAAGCGTTATGAATTTACGGAGTGATTTTATGAGCGAACAGAACGCACAACAAAACTCAAAGAAGCACAGCTTCCAAGCAGAAGTGGCTCAACTTTTACATTTAGTGACGCATTCACTATATTCAAATCCTGAAATTTTTCTACGTGAATTGATTTCAAATGCTTCAGATGCATGTGACAAATTGCGTTTTGAGGGAATAAATCATCCAGAGTTTTATGAAAATGATCCAAACTTACATGTTCGTGTCAGTCTCGATAAAGACTCTAAAACCATTACGATTTCAGACAATGGCATTGGTTTAAGCCAACAAGAAGCGATTGATAATCTCGGTACGATTGCAAAGTCTGGAACCAAAGACTTTATGTCGAAATTGTCTGGTGATCAAAAAGCCGATGCACAATTGATTGGACAGTTCGGGGTAGGCTTTTACTCAGGTTTTATTGTCGCAGATAAAATCACAGTTGAATCCCGTCGTGCTGGTTTAGATGCTTCGGAAGGTGTTCGTTGGATCAGCGGTGGTACTGGTGATTTTGAAGTTACTCAAATCGATAAGGCTTCACGTGGAACAGATATTATTTTGCATTTGCGTGATGATGCTCTGGACTATTTAGAAGCATACAAAGTAAAACAAATCATCAATAAATACTCTGACCATATCAGCTTGCCAATTGAAATGCAGAAAGAAGTTTGGCAGGAAGAAGAAGCTGCTGAAGGTGAAGAGAAAAAGCCAGGTCAGTATGTTAAAACAGATGAATGGGAAGCCATTAACTCTGCAAGTGCATTGTGGACACGTAGCAAAGGCGATATTACTGAAGAACAATATGTCGAATTTTATAAAAATCTGACACATGACTTTGATGCACCACTTGCGTGGGCACATAATCGTGTTGAAGGCAGTACTGAATATACACAACTACTTTATATTCCAAGTAAAGCACCGAGTAATATTTTTACCCGTGAGGCTAAAGCTGGTATTAAGCTTTATGTTAAACGTGTATTTATTATGGATGATGCAGATAATTTGATTCCAAATTATCTTCGTTTTGTACAAGGTGTGGTAGATAGTGCAGATCTTCCATTAAATGTCAGTCGGGAGCTTTTACAAGAAAGCCGTGATGTGAAAACGATTCGTGAAGGCAATACACGCCGTGTTTTGACTACTTTAGACGCTCTAGCGAAATCTGAAGATCAAGCAGATCAAGAAAAATTCAAAACTTTCTATGCTGAATTTGGCTCAGTGATCAAAGAAGGTCTGGGTGAAGACTTTGGTAATCGCGAAAGAATTCTTAAATTATTGCGCTTTTCTACATCGACCAATGATGATGTTTCAACTTCATTGGAAGCATATAAAGCACGTATGAAAGAAGGGCAAAAGGCAATTTATTATGTAACTGCTGATAGCCTTGCTGCTGCTAAGAATTCACCACAATTGGAATTGTTCCGTAAAAAAGACATCGAAGTTTTGCTTATGGCAGATCGTGTTGATGAATGGGCAATGGAGTTTGTACATGAGTTTGATGGCACACCTATGCAGAACGTTGCAAAAGGAGCTGTTGATCTAGGTGACCTACAAGATGCAGAAGAGAAAAAAGCACTTGAAGCTGCGGCTGAACAATTTAAGCCAGTCGTTGAAAAACTGTCTGACTCATTGAAAGCAAAAACTAAAGAAGTACGTGTGACCACACGCTTAGTAGACTCACCAGCATGTTTAGTTACGAGTGATGGTGAGCTTTCACCACAACTGATTCGCATGTTGAAACAAGCAGGGCAAGCTGTACCAGAATCTAAACCGATTTTGGAAATTAATCCAGAACATCCTTTGGTGAAGAAATTAGAAGGTTCTGCACAATTTGATGATCTAGCCAATGTGATTTTTGATCAGGCAGTGATTGCAGAAGGCGGATTACCAGATGATCCAGCGGAATATGTAAGACGTATCAATAATTTATTGTTGAAATAAATCGCTGTTGTTTTTCAGAAAGCCTATCTTTAAGTGTACTAGCTCAAACCAGATCTGACAGTTACCCATTTTTTAGTGTGCCTGTCAGGTTAAATTTGAGCTAAATTCTTCTCAGCCCAAATTCGCTTCCCATCAAGTACTGTTTCCAGTGGTGTGCGACC
>WNDP01000072.1 GCA_009912575.1 Acinetobacter bereziniae | reverse complement strand
TCGACCATGTTTGCCTTTGGGGGGAGCGTACCATTGGGTTTTTGGATCAAACCAAATTGTTAAATTACCACGATTGATCAAAGCACGATTGTAGGATGACCAATTTGTTGTACGATAAATTTTAGGTGTAGGCTTATTCATCTGAGAATTATATTGCTGAGTAAGCCTTAAGAGGTAGGTTTATGCAACAAAGCCTCTTGCTGTAATAATGTTTTTGCGTGTTCTAAACTGATATATTGCAAGAATTTTTTAGGACTCGTCCCCGCCCATTCAGTAAATAAGCGTTGAAAATGAGCAGGGCTTAAATGGATATGTGCCGCCACTTCATCAAGACTCGGCTGTGCTTTAAAATTATGCTGAATATAGCTTATGGCTTTTGCAATACGTGCAAAGTGATTTTGCTGTTGCATCACATTTCTCCTGATCTTCTCGTTATAACTTAACAAAGATAAAGTGATGAACAAATCCGAATCATGCTCAGTTTAGTGATTCAATATCGTTTAAAAATCACCATACAATAAAAAACCGTTAGTCATTAAAACTAGCGGCTTTTTAAATGGATAAATCTATTCTTCGAAATTACGTTAGTCAAAAAACAAGTCGTTCATACGCAATCTATATAAATTTACCTGATTCTTTGTATTATTGAATCATACATGGTCATTCTATCGTGCGGCGACATGGATGTCGCCTACGCAAACCTATTTAAACTTTAATTGTAAAGTGTGGTATTGCAAGCTTTATAACCATATAGATCACCTTAATGAAAGTATATAAATATATGATTTATAATTTTGACCTTATTTATAAATCATCTAAATGCATATTTCCGCAGTAACACTATTGATAGATCTTATGTCCTTGATCACGAATTTCAGCAATTTTTTTGCCTTCCATTTTGGCATGATCTAAATGTCCACCTTTGACTAATGCTTGTGTTTTATCAATCTGTGCAATCAATTGATCATAAAGTTGTGTTGAGCTTGGCGCACTGGCATCTCCACGACCTTTAAGTTTAACTTTTTTTGCATCTGTTACAGCTGCATGCATATTGTCTAAAGCACTATTGGCTTCTGCTGGATTTGTGGTTTGATTAAATGCTTTATAGTTTTTACCCAATGTCTGCATGTTTTGTTGCAGGGTTGCAGCAAAAGTCATTGAGCTCAAACTCAAAGCAGACATCATCATTACGGTGGCTAAAGTTTTTTTGATCATTATGATCTTCCTTAAAACTGTGGCTATTGTAGGTTATCAATGAAATATGAAAGTACAGTTATTATCCATTTTCAACATTAAACATAGTTGAAAATCACAAAAAATAGCAAATAAAAAATGCAACGGAATTGTTGCATTTTTATATTCAAAAACCGCTCAAAAAAAATCTAAACGGGTTCAATCTCGTGATGCAATGCATCATGGATAGCTTCGACCAATTGCTGGGCAATTTCTTGTTTAGATGCTTTTTCCAAATCTCGCTTTTCCATTTGATATTGGTCAGCAAAAAACACTGTCATTGCATTTTGATCTGAAGCAAAACCAATATCTGCACGAGAAACATCATTACATGCGATCATATCGAGTTTTTTAGCCACCAGTTTTCCAGCTGTATATTCTTCAACATTGCGTGTTTCAGCAGCAAAACCCACCATAAATGGACGCTTTGACTGTTGTGCAATCGTCGCCACAATATCAGGGTTTTTAACCAAAGAAACATTGAGTTCATCACCTGCTTTCTTGATCTTATGCTCAGCAACTTCAGCCACACGATAGTCAGCAACAGCAGCAGTTGCGATGAAAACATCACAACCTTCTTCGAGTTGGTGCATGCTCTCATCCAGCATCTTGATTGCTGAAGAGACGTTAATACGACGCACACCATTCGGGGTATCTAAACTGACTGGACCTGCCAATAAGGTAACTTTTGCTCCTGCTGAATAACATGCAGCTGCAATGGCAAAACCCATTTTCCCTGTACTATGGTTGGAAATATAACGGACGGGGTCAATAGCTTCACGAGTAGGTCCTGCGGTAATCACCACACGTTTTCCTGCCAATAAGCCAAATTTTTCCGCAATCGCACGTTGTACCTGATGGAAATAATTTTTAACCTGCTCTGCGAGATCTTCTGGTTCAGGCATACGCCCTAAACCAACATCGCCACAAGCTTGAGAACCAGCTTCTGGCATGATCACATGTACACCATCTTCAACCAATGTATTTAAATTACGTTGAGTAGGTTTGGCAGCCCACATTTGTTGGTTCATTGCAGGAGCAACCCAAACAGGTGCTTTTGTTGCTAAATAAAGTGTACTGAGTAAATCATCTGCCAAACCTGCAGCAAATTTTGCAATCGTGTCACAACTTGCGGGCGCAACCAAAACCAGATCTGCCCAACGTGCTAATTCAATATGTCCCATCCCTGCTTCTGCTTCAGGGTCTAATAATTCTGTATGAACGGGGTTGCCCGATAATGCCTGAAATGTCAGCGGTGTAATAAATGCCTGCGCACCCTTGGTCATCACCACACGGACATTAAAACCATAATCCTTTAAACGACGTACGAGGATTGCGCTTTTATAGGCAGCGATACCACCAGTTACAGCAAGAATAATATTTTTATTAGAAAACACACTGAGATCGAAGCTCACAATCCGGCTACCTTTCTGTTGCAGTGGCGCTCACAATAGCATTAAATAGTCTATCTCCCAAGCAGTTATCGGGAGAAAAATGAAAAGTACAATAAATTAGAAATGTGGAAAACCATGAACTATTCAATCAAACAATGGCCCGAACAAGAGCGCCCACGAGAAAGATTACTCTCACAAGGCGCACACAGTTTATCAGATGCAGAACTTCTGGCAATTTTCCTTCGTTCAGGCTCTAAACAGCACTCTGCGGTCGAGTTGGCACGTATCCTGATACAGCATTTTGGGCATTTAAATGCTGTTTTCGATTCATCTTTAGAAGAGATTCTTCAGTTTCATGGGATTGCCGAAAGTAAATATTCACAACTTATGGCCGTCAAGGAATTAGGTCGTCGCTATCTAAAACATCAACTTCATCAAGGTTTGGATTTGAGCCGTTCTGACTTGATTCGTGATTATTTACGCTACGAGCTGATTGGTGAATCACAAGAAGTCTTTGCTGTACTCTGTTTGGATAGCCAATTGCGTAAGTTAAGTTTTAACAAGTTATTCTACGGCTCCATCAATTATTGCAATATTTCCATCAATCAATTATTACGGCATGTCATACAAAAACAAGCCACATTCATCGTGATTGCCCATAACCATCCTAAAGGTTTAGCAAAACCATCACGCGAAGATTACGATCTTACTCAGCAAATCCTCAAGGCTTGTCAACTGCTTGAAATAGAGTTATTGGATCATATGATCATCGCTTCTGAGCAAAGCTACTCCTTTGCTGAACACGGACTCATCAAATCTAAAACTTTCCCTGTAAATAAGATTGACAAGTACCTTTGAAGCGGTGAAGATCACTAAAAAATTATAAATTTAAAAACATGATTGTCCGCGATCAAAACGACACCCTTAAAATATTACTGTCTTGGCGTGGTACGATTCTGCCGAAAGTGCTGCCACCCTTGGGTTTTGTTATGCTCATCTCCGCCATCGTAGGTGGGATTGAATATACTGATTTATATCGTTTTCCAGAACTTCCATTGGTCGGTTTTACCCTTATCGGGGTCGTGCTGTCTATTTTTTTAGGCTTTAAAAATACAGCATGTTATGACCGTTGGTGGGAAGCCAGAAAACTGTGGGGAATGTTGATCGCCAATGCACGTCACTTCGACCGTGACTGCCGTATTTTCCCACAGGGTCGCCAAGAAAGAATCATTCAGCATGTGATTGTTTTTGCAAACTTATTGAGAGATCGTCTACGACATCAAACTGCAAATCCAGATGCGTTGGTGGAAACCAGTGGTATGAGTCCTCAAGCATTAACCCAACTCTATCAACAGACCAATGCACCACAATACACACTGAGTTTAATTCAGTGGGAACTGATGCAAGCTTTGAAAGAAGGCGAAATTTCAGACATTATCTACACCCAGCTCAATGAACATGTCAATGAACTCAGTTTGGTACAAACTGGATGTGACCGTATTGCCACCACACCACTGCCTTTTGCCTATTCAGTTTTATTAAATCGTACCGTTTATTTTTTCTGTTTTATGCTTCCATTTAGCTTGGGTTCGTTATTGGGTTTAGCCACACCATTATTGGTCGGCATTTTAGCTTATACTTTTCTTGGTTTAGATGCGTTAAGTACTGAAATTGAAGAGCCTTTTGGCACACAAAGCAATGACTTACCACTCGACTCAATGGTTCGTATGATCGAAATTGAACTGCTCGGAACTTTAGGTAAACCGACGCCACCGCCAATTCAAGCGCAAGATCATAATTTACTTTAATTCAGAATTGCTTGAGAACTGATCTTAAGTAACTCAAGCTTGCTTCCAAGCGGATTCAACATCGAATGATGTCTGTGATATAGAGCTAGGGATAAAATATGAAATATGTGGTTATTTTTAAAGCGCAGATCAACTTACTGGATCAAAACTATATTGAAACAGCGCAGTATTTACGAGAAAAAGCTTTAACTCAATTTAACTGCCAAAAATTTGAATCACTTTGTGAAAATGACTTTGAAATTGCCCTCTCGTATTGGAACTCACTTGAAGATATCCATGCTTGGCATAAAGATGCCGAACATCAAGCAGCTCAAAGGATTGGCAAGCAACAATGGTATAAAAACTTTCGTGTAGAAATTTGTGAAATCACAAGATCATATTAGCGTCTGTTGACACTTCACAGATGCTTGCGCAATCGATATTTTTTAGATCGCACAAGGTGGCAGATTTTGTGAAACTAAATCTTTCTAAGTCAGCAAAACCTAATGTCTTAGCGGTACAAAATATCTTTATCCGGTAGGTTGATGATTAAAACCGCCATAAACTGTGTTATGAAATTTGATAAAGAGATCACCATTTCTGCATTTCATGTCTTTTCTATGTCGTTTTAGGCGACAACCTAATGCATGGTTAAAATATCGACAAACTCTCAATAAAACGGTTAAAATTGGCAGACCAAATATAATTATAAAAGGACTTTGTTATGTCAGAATTATTCCAACTTATTTTACATGGTGAAAGCAATGCCGTTTTAGAAAAGCTCACTCCCAATAACATCAATCAGCAGCTTGATGGTTCATCATTACTGATGTATGCCTTACAGCATCAACACGATGATATTGCGCTCAAACTGGTTGAGCTTGGAATTGATGTCAACTTACAAAACAGTAAAGGTCAAACAGCATTACATTTCATCGCCGTTTATAAAAACAATATTCATATCGCTCAAGCAATCATTGATCATGGTGCAGATTTATCACTGCAAGATAGTGCAGGTAATATTTCGCTCTGGACTGCTATTTTTAATGCACAGACTGATTATCAACCGGTCAAACTATTGCTTGAAAATGGCGCAGATTTAAACAGCAAAAATCGTACTGCAAAGAGCCCTTATGATTTAGCCTTACTGATGAAATTCCCAGAAGGGATTGCTTTGGTTACACAGTACCAAATCCCACCTTCCTCGTCATAGCCAAGTAAAACACGGGCACAGCAGAGATAAAGGTTGGTTGACTCATATAAAAAGGTTGCTGAGAACCATATGGGGATATTTTCACCCTATTAGATCGGTGAACTTCAAACTCAGATTCGGCAGGATCAAAACGCCAAGTTCTCACAATACGCAACTCAGAAATATCTTTCATTTTTGCATCAAAACGACCAAATGGTGCGCCCTTTCGGACTGAGTTTTTAGCAGCTTCATCCAAAATAGCATGACCTGAACTCTCAATAAGACGAATCGCGCGTATTCCACCTTCATTGTTAAGAATCACCATAAGTCGAACCTCACCAGAAAGGCGTTGTTGTTTGGCCAAGTCTGGATAATAACGGTTGCCATACATTTCAACTTTTTCTCGGAACTTATCCAAGTACCCTGCTGAAGCATCTTGTTTGGCCTGAATACCATCTAAGGTCTTAATTTTCTGTTGCTTGCTAAAGTTTTGCTGTTTTTGTAAATATTGTGCTTCTAAGCTCGCCACCATCGCAGCTTTGGCTTGTAACTGACTTTGTAATTCATCCATGGCTTTTTTTCGGTCATTTTGTTCAGCTTGTTTTTGCCAACTTAAAACCGTCATCAGCACTTTTTCTTCAAATTTTAGTTCTCGCTTTTGTTGTATTTTTTCTAAAGCTTCCAACTGTTGGTCACCTGCACTTTGGTCTTCTGATTGTGCTGGCATATCAGAAGACATCCGATGTTCTTTACGAAATGTTCCTGAACCTTGTTGATCTGCTTGCGCTAAAAAATCGGCATCTTTGACTTGTTCTTCACTTGGTCGAATGCTGACAGCAATTTCCTTTGTGGTCGCATTATTTTCTTGTGGCATGCCAAATTGGACAGACAAAAATAAGGCATGGGCAATCACGGCAACTGAAACAGCCCCTACAAATAATCGATCTTGCCACCAGTACCCAAAATGAGGTGTATTGGCAAATAATTTTTTTATCATGACATTAATCCGACAAAATTCCCCAATTGCCAAATTTAAAATTAATTAAAATAAGTTTAGTCTTACATTATTCACAAACTTTGTGACTGACTTAATGAAAGTAAAAACGTAATTTTAAAACACTCAAAATGGTGCAATGTTTTTTGCTAAACTGCAATCTTTAGACTTGAATTTTTTTAATCATCGACAAGTTTATCGCCATAACGAGATGATGATTTGGGACAATACTTATGCCGACGCTGCTTTCTAACATTGCTAAACGTATTCGACAAGTATACCAAAAAGCCGAAGGTTTTATAGAAGAAGAACGCGAATTTCCACTCTCACAAGTATTTTTAAATGCAACGTTTAAGCGTTATGTCACTGATAATGTCAAAATTCTAGAAGACCTTCATGCCGACCTGCATGATGATTGGTTAAGACTCTATGCAACCCTGAATGTTAAAGGTATGCATTTGGTATTGTCTGTAGATCTTAAATTAGTTCAAATGGAAATGAACAAAGATATGCAACTGATTGTATTCGAACAAATCAGTAATACCCAAGTAATTGAAGCCACTTATCCCAATATTTGGTACAAAATGGGGGTAAATTCTGCATTATTCTTCTATCAAAAAATGCTTAAAAAAGACCCTTTGGGCATGATTTTAGAAAAATTTGAAGTCATCACTGTCAAAGATGAACTGTTGCATTTAGACCTTAACCGTTGGTTAGGTCAAAACCGTTCAATCATGGACACTTTAAATAAAGTCCATGTCAATCATGCTGAACTTCGTGAAACTGAGCTGGTGGTGATCGGTAATGTCAACCTCACTGCTTTATTCAGTAAATTTAGAGAAGATGAAGATCGCATGGACGACTTAGAGGAAGACGACGATATCGATGATAAGGTCACACCCATTGAGCAAAAAAATTAAATCGTTCATTTCTAGTTAAATTTCAAGTCAAACCGAGTAAAACCGATACATAAATTCACAGGATTTGAAATAAAGTGAATATTTTCTCCCCAATTACATTGCATAATAGACGCTATAACTTATAGATACTTTTAAATGCATAGGACATTTAATGATGGCAAAAACGTTATTTAAAACATTCAGCACAGCGGCCGGTATTTCTACTGCAATGTTATTGGTTGGATTTTCAAGCAATGCTCTTGCCATGAGTCCATTTCAAGCCAGCTATCAATTTGCCTACAATGGTAAAAATTTAGGCTCTGCAACCCGTACCTTGAGTCAAAATGGCAATAATTGGACTTATGTATTTGCTGCCAAAGCGGCTGCAATAGCATCAGCAAGTGAAACCAGTCGTTTTACTTTTAGTAATGGTCAAATCAATTCGAATAGCTTTAGCCGAACCAGTAAAGTATTGGTACACAACGATACGATGACCATTAACTTCAATCCAAATGCTAAAACCATCAACACGAAGAAGAAAGATCAAACACGCTCTTTCCCTTGGAAAGCAGGCGCTTTAGATGAACTGAATGCTGAATTACAAGTCCGTGAAGACTTAAAAGGTTCTGGTTTAAAATCAAGCTATCTGATTGCAGATGCCAAAGGTCTGGATGCTCGTCGTTTTGTAAAACAAGGCACTGAGTCCATTAAGACTCCAGCAGGAACATATAATACGGTTAAAGTGGTATTAACCCATGATAATGGTGAAAAGAGCTCGATCTTTTGGTTAGCACCACAATTGGACTATTTACCTGTAAAAATGTCACATGTTGATGGTAAAACTTCTTATAACTTGACCCTTACTGGTTACAAAAAGTAAGAGATTTTTCACCTTTTGGTCAATTTGAGCTTGCATTTTTTTTGGTGCTTTTTAAAATACGCCTTTGCTTTAAAAAGCACCTTGTCTCTAGAGGATTCTCCCTGTGCACGCACTAGAACAGAAAATCTTAGCTGAAGGTATCGTTCTATCTGATCAAGTTCTGAAAGTCGATTCTTTCTTAAACCACCAAATTGACCCTGCCATGATGCAACTGATTGGTCAGGAATTTGCTCACCTCTTTAAAGATGCGGGTATTACCAAAATCATTACGATTGAAGCATCTGGTATTGCTCCTGCTGTAATGGCTGGTTTGGAGCTTGGTGTACCTGTTATTTTTGCACGCAAATATCAGTCTTTAACACTTAAAGATGATTTATATCGTTCAAAAGTATTCTCTTTTACAAAACAAATTGAAAGCACCATTGCGATTTCTAAAAAGCATATTACTAAAGGCGATAAAGCTTTAGTTATTGATGATTTCTTAGCCAATGGTCAAGCTGCTTTAGGTCTTGCTGACTTAATTCATCAGGCTGAAGCAGATGTGGTTGGTATTGGCATCGTGATTGAAAAATCGTTCCAACCAGGTCGCCAATTACTGCTTGATAAAGGTTACCGCGTCGAATCTTTGGCGCGTGTTGAATCTTTAGCAAATGGTACAGTTACTTTTGTAAAAGATTAAGACTTTTAGCTTAAGCTTTTATCTTAAAATTGAGCGCACTGTGCGCTCTTTTTTATGTCCGATTAAAAATGAACAGTGTATTTTCAACCATTCATTTAATTGGTTTTTTCTTCTATATTACTCAAATAATTACATCGTCAGGCAAATGATAAATGACATCACTCACACAAGAATTAGTTGATCTACTGAACGTACAACAAATGGATACCTACCTATTTCAAGGGCAAAACACTCAACTCTTTGGTTCACATCTTGTTGGAGGACAATTGGTTGCACAAGCTTTAATTGCAGCCTCAAAAACAACGGATCGTCCTGTTCACTCCTTACATGCATACTTTATTCGTAGTGGTCGTACTGATCTACCGATTTTATTCAAAGTCGAAAATTTAAGAGATGGAAAAAGTTTTATCACTCGACAAGTATATGCATGGCAAGCAGGACAAATTATATTTTCAGCGATGGTGTCATTTGCTCTGATTGAAACAGGATTGAATGATCAAATTGAACCTCCAGAATATCCTCAACCCGATCAACTTCAATCAGAACAGCAACTTAAGCAAAAAATCTATAATGATGTCCCCAAAACTGTACGCGACATATTTATGCGGCAATTTTTCGTTAAAGTACATCCAGTACAACCCTTTAATCCGTTTAAACCCATAAAATCAACAAGCAACTATGCGGAATATATGCAGACTTTTGACAAGATACCGCCTGAGTTTGATCTACCAATGATCCACCAAGCAATTGTTGCCTATTATTCAGATTATAATCTGTTGACTACATCACTCAGACCACATGGCGTCAGTTATGCCAATGGTGGTGTCCGTAGTGCAAGTCTAGATCATGCGATTTATTTTCACTCAGACTTCAAGGTCGATCAATGGTTGCTCTATGACATGGATGCCACAGTTTCCAGCCAGTCTAGAGGCATGAATTTTGGCCGTATTTGGCAAGCTGGAAAATTGGTTTGCAGTGTAAGTCAAGAAAGTTTGATGCGGCTCAAATAGCAATAAAGCTTTAAATTTTGCGATATAAGTTTTAGCTTTTATATGTTAGGCCTAACTTAAATTGTGAACTTTTTTACTCAACATATTCACATAAAATATAAAGAATGCACATTATATTCAGTTACAATCAAAACAAGTCTCATGAGCAGCATTGCCTTATAGCTGTTAGCTGTCGTGAAAATGAATGTAATGTTAACTATAACTTAGCGAAGACAAATGGACTTTGTTGAGTGAGTAAAAAATCAATGACTGATGAACAAACAGTAAGTTGCCCAAAGTGTGGCTCGACAGACTTAACACGACGTGATCATGAACAACTTCTCGGAAAAGCAGGTAGTGTTTTATTGACCTCAGCAGGCGCAGCAGCAGGTACTGTTGGTGGTGCAGCCTCTGGAGCTTCAATTGGTGCAGCAATAGGTACTGTTGCAGGACCGTTGGGTGTGATCCTCGGTGGTACAGTCGGCACATTTGTCGGTGCTATCAGTGTAGGTATTACTGGTGGTTTTTTAGGTAATCGTTTTGGTAAAAAAGCAGGCGTTATCGTTGACCAAAATATCTTCTTCGATTATCAATGCCAAAAATGCAAATATCGTTTTAACTTGAAATAATACGATTTTAAATATTCATATAAAAAATAACGCTCTTTTCAATGATGGTTTTCATCACATAGAGCGTTATTTGCTTAACATTTCAAATTATCATATTTATACATAATTAAAATTTTGGAATGTTTGGTGCTCCAGATTCAGGGGAAAATTATAAAAAATGCACATTAAAATTGAGCAACTTAAGCCATCATCAACAACATTGGCATTCGAAAATCATCAATTTTCAGACGAGGAAATTGAATATATTTTACAATATAAACGCTTATTGGGACTGTCTTTTAAACAATGTATTCTTTCAGAACATCATTTCGAAAAAATTGCACAACTGCCGAAATTGGTTAATCTAAATTTTGAAAATACCCAAGTTTCTGATGCCTCCCTAACCCACATCTCACAAATTCAAAGTTTAAATTACTTATTTATTGTGAACTCAAAATTGACTGGGGAAGGTTTTAAATCTTTTGCAAATCATAAAAAGCTGGATTGCATTTGGGCTTGCAATACTCAGGTGAATGATCAAACCTTACAATACTTTCTTAACATCCCAAAACTTTCGACATTATTATTACATGATACCCGAGTGAGTTTTGATGGTTTAATGACTTTAGCACAACATCCTAAATTACGGGTGTTTGCCAATTTGTTTAGTACCGCACAAATTGCCGAATTTGAACAAAGCCAGCGTGATTTACAAAAGAAAAATAAGCGATATTTTAGTCATACTCAAGTTGAAGATGCTAAAGCTAAACTGATCAGTTTCTTTGACATGATGAATCAATGGGAAGCTTATGCTGAAGATATTGGTTTTTGCGATGAACTTCAACAAAAGTGTCAGCAGATTTTTCAGCAATATTGTACAGATAAGCCCCGTTTTGGCTATCGTCCTGATGGCTTACATTATTCACATGCACCTAATTTCAGTTATACCGATGAAATCATGATAGATGTTGATCATGCGAGTAAAAAGAAGCTCTATATTTTTACTCATGACCGATTAAAAGGGCAAAATCGCTATACCTTACTTCTCATCGATGGAGAATGGCGTATTGACGAAAAACATCATTTTTCAGGTGGTTGGAAAAAATATGGACTGTAATCTATAGGTTGTTTTTCGCTCCCATTTTCAATAATCAACAAAAATACCTAAGGCTTGAGTCATGACCAACATCACTAATCCAGTATTTAAAAATTAAATCTTCTAAGATGCTAAAGGCATCTCAACACACACAAGATCACTTTAAATATTTTTGGCGGGAAATATATTCGAAACATTCTTTCGATCTTGACCTGTATGAATGAACAATACATCGCCAACAAGATGGTATAGATTCGATGGCAGTTTTTCACCTCCATCGTATCTATCCACTCGCCATTTATATACTTAGTTTTTTTACCATTTCCCCTAAACGCTTCCCTTGCTCTGCACACAAAAGTTTTTCATCTGTGCTTAGATTTTGATCATGACGGGGGCCACTCACATGACTCACACCATAAGGTGTACCACCAGATTTGGTATTTGATAATGCAGGATGAGCGTTGGTCAATCCCATGATCATCATGCCGTGGTGAAATAACGGCGGTAACATGCTAAGTAATGTACTTTCCTGCCCGCCATGCATTGAACCTGATGAGGTAAATACACAAGCAGGTTTATTGTGCAAGGCGCCGTTTAGCCAAAGGCTGGTGGTTTGATCCCAAAAGTACTTCATTTCAGAAGCCATATTTCCAAAACGAGTTGGAGAACCAAGCGCTAACCCTGCACAGTTTTGTAAATCCTCCAAACTACAATAAATATCACCTTCTTCTGGAATACTCGGTTGTGCTTCTTGAACCACAGTAGAAAGATTGGGAACAGTACGAATTTTTACCGCAGTCCCTGTTGCCTCTATACCATTGGCAATCAAGTGTGCCATTTCTTTGGTAGATCCATATTTACTATAATAAAGTACGAGTACATAAGCTTGCATAAGTATTGATTGGTGGTTGCTAAGACAATAAAACTATACGGTATTTTTCTGTTTTTTTGGGTAAGCTTAAACATGAAACTGAAAGTTATGCCGAAAAATAATTGAGATCAGAGATATATATGCTTGAATTAATTAAAAAATTACCCTTCTATCAAAAAACTTGGTTTCAATTCATTCTTTTTGTAGTACGTCGTTTTGAAGCGGACCGCTGTCGTGATCAAGCAGGATCACTGACATATACCACTTTATTTGCTGTTGTACCTATGTTGACGGTTTTCTTGGTCATCATCTCATCGATCAAGGCATTAGAACCTGCCAGACAGCAACTCCAGCAAATGATTTATAGTAATTTTCTGCCTAAAACTAGTATCGCTTTTGATAAAGCCTTTAACGTGTTTACCGAGAATTCAAGCAACTTAACCGTCATTGGTGTGTTGTTTTTATTCATCACGACAGTGCTGATGTTGACCAGTATTGAAAGTGTGTTCAATCGTATTTGGCGCGTGAAAGAAACACGTAATGGGATCATTGGTTTTATGCGTTATTGGACGATTATCTCTTTGGGTCCAATTTTGCTCGGGAGTGCCTTTGTTATTTCATCTACTTTGGCATCAATGAATGTACTCAGTAATAACTTTGCAGGTTATGAAGTTGATGGTACGGCCTTATTCGCAGTGATCTCTTTTGCACTAACGACTTTAGGATTTTTTATTTTATATTGGACAATCCCGAATCGCAGTGTCCCAATCAAAGCCGCCATTATTGCAGGATTATTCGGTGCAATTGCATTTGAATTATTGAAAGACCTGTTTGGTTTTGTGATGACTAATTTCACCAGCTATACCTTGGTCTATGGTGCATTTGCAGCCGTACCAATTTTCCTGTTATGGATATTTTTGTCTTGGAATATTGTCTTGTTGGGTGTTGAAATCAGTTATGCCTTAACCGCTTTTCATACAGGCAAGATTCAAACACGCCACCCTGTACTGATGATGTTAGATATATTGGAATTGTTCTATAAAAAGCAGAAAACAGGACAAGTAGTGACGGATACTGAAGCACTCGACATTTTAGGTCGTGGCGAAATCGGCCGTTGGCCTCGCTATGTACAGCTTTTAGAAAAGCAAAATCTGGTTAAACGTACAGATAACAACGAATATGTACTGGTCAGAAATTTAGATGAAATTGATTTTTGGTCGTTCTATACCTCACTGCCTTATACCTTGCCTCGCCGTAAAGATGTCGAACATGTGCATGATGATGATGTTTGGATGAAACATATTGGTCCAACATTGATTGAATCAGATGAATACTTAGCAGCAAAATTATCGATTCCCCTCTCGACCATTTTAGATGACAAGTGATTCAAATAAGTAAAGAACTTAACCATTTTCCGTTTCAAAACAGGTGAACGTGGCGGAAAATGGTTATTTTTTATTGGATATTTTTAACGATGACATTCAGGTATATTTTTGAATTAAACTGCTTTACAATCCAATGATGCAAGCTCACAATCATCACTCCAAACATGACCATTGCTGCGCCTAGAAGAAAATTCAATTCAATTTTCTCGTTGAGAAAAAGTACACCAAACAGCATCCCGAAAATCGGTGTGAGAAAAGAAAATACACCTAAACGATTGGCCAAGTAATTGCGAAGCAACCAAAACCACAGCATAAAACTGACAAATGACACCACAAAGGTATGGAAAATCAAACTTCCAATTGCGAGCGTAGTCCAATGAATTTCAGCTTGCCCCATGAGAACAGCCAAGGGAAATAGCAATACACAGCCTCCAACCAATTGATAGAATAAAGTTTGTGTTGGATGTGCATCCGATAACTGAGTTAAACGTAAAGAAATCGTGGTCAGTGCCCAAAGTAAGCCTGCAAGCAAAGCGAGAAAATCACCAAATAAAGTATGAGAAATTAGCGCTTGTGCAACCGTACTGTGTGCTTGTTCTCGGCCTAAAAAAGTAACCACGATACCTAAAAATGCAATAAAAATTCCAATCCATTGCAACATGGAAAGTCGTTCAGCTGGAAGTTTCCAATGTAAACCTAATGCCACAAAAATAGGTGCGGTATAGAGTAAAACCACAGTATGAGAAGCTGATGTATATCTCAATGCCTCTGCTACGAGAAAAAACTCAGCTGAAAATAAAAATGCAACCCACATACCTGGAAACAAATATTGTTTTGACCATAGCGTTGTCCCTTTCTGTAGCTGTATTAAGGGATATACTAAAAGTGCAGAAAGTCCTGAACGAATGGCAATTTGCATCATGGGCGAAATATCTGCTGCTGCTAATTTAAGTACAACTTGTTGCAAGCCCCAAATCATACATAATCCAACCATCAAAGCAGATGCTTTGCGATCCAGCATTTTGCGTGTATCCACGATATTGCACTCGAACTTAAGACGATGAATACACTATAATCCTGTCCTTTTTACAAAATATAGTTCAAAGTAGACAAAAGATCTTTTAATTCAGGCAATTTATCATGGTCATCAGAAAAATAGCCCATGCAATGCATTTCACACAACTCAGTACCAATGACGAGATTATTGCTCCGCTTTGGCTTATTTTTCGGGATGACCCTGCACAATCAATTTATCCTGAACATGGACATGCTTGGGGAGAATTTATCTATGCATTTAACGGTGTCATGGAAGTCAATATTAACCAGATTAACTATATTACTCCTCCTCCTTATGGGGTTTGGTTACCCCCAAATACTCAACATAGCAGCTTAAACCGTACCTCTGTTTCACATGCCACCTTATATGTACATGAGTCGCTTTGTCATGCCTTACCACAACAAGCAGGGATTCTTTTAACGTCTCCGCTTGTTTCCGCCATTTTACAGCATCTCAAAAAGCATCCACTTCAAGAAACAGATCCAGAATATTTACGACTCTTACAAGTATTATTGGATCAACTTCAACACGCAGAATTAATCGGGAGTTATTTGCCACATACCGATCATGTTGCACTGAAGCAAATTTTAGATTTCTTACACGCACATCCTGCCGACCATAGTACTTTGGAAAGTTTAGCCAAACGAATCAATATGACTGAACGCACCCTTGCCCGACTCAGTCAAAAGGAATTAGCAATGTCTTTAAATGAATGGCGGCAACGACTCAAAGTCATAAAAGCCATGTCCTTGTTAAATGAAGGTCGAACTGTAGAAAGTATTGCTTTAGATTTGGGGTATGCCAATGCCTCAGCGTTTATCAATATGTTTAAACGCTGGATGGTGCTTACACCTGATCAATTTCGAAAATGATTTATTACTACATCATTTTTAATTTATAGTCATACATTAAAGTAAGTTTTTTAATTTGCTTTCACACTAAATTTCACCCATAAAAACTTGTATATCGTATTCCTTACATATACAAATAAGGCGCGATCTAACCCTCTAAACAGTTTTTCCGAGTCCATTCAAATGATATTTGGTTGTATGGGCTTTTAAGCAAATTAAATATATAAAAATCGCATTCAATAAAAACCCCATTGTTTAATGATGAATAAACAATGGGTTTCATACTTATGATTGGTTTTTTATTTTACGAAGGTTTTCCAAACAAAATCTTGACTTTGACCATGTAGAGTCATTGAAAGCTGATCCCCAGAAGCCAAGGCAGCGACCCCTGCTGGTGTTCCTGTCATTACAACATCACCCGGTTCTAAAGAGAACACTTGATTAATATCGGCAAGTAAATAAGCGATATCAAAAATCAACAGTGAAGTATCCCCTTTTTGACGAACTTGATCATTTACTGCAAATTCAAAGCTTATAGCCGACCAGTCTTTAACTTCATCTGTACTGACCCAATCAGCCAACACGCATGAGCCATCAAATGCTTTAGCACGCTCCCAAGGTTGACCTTTTTTCTTTAAATCATCCTGTAAATCACGCAAAGTTAAATCTAAACCTAAAGTTATAGCACCAACTGCATCTAAGACTTTTTCTAGATTTGTCTCACCTTTAAGTGGTTGATCTATACGTAAAGTCAGTTCACACTCATGATGGCAACTGCCCCATGCTTCATTCCAAGAAATACCTTCTTGTAATGAGATCAGACTACTGGGTGGTTTGATAAATAAGACTGGACGGTCTGGAATTGCGTTTCCTAATTCTGCTGCATGTGCTGCATAACTACGACCTACACACACAATTTTAGATGGACGTGTACTCATATTATTCCCTTCTTATTGATCACCGTTAAAAACTGTTCAGTTCTAATTACTTCTTGAATATATTGACGAAAATGCTTTGATCTGTAGGTGTTGCAAAAGCACGTTTTGGTACAATCACCACAGTCCGATTTTTTAATTCGATCATATAGGTAAGTTTGCCTTCTGCAAATTTCTGTACATCTGAATAATGATGCACTTGTTTCGGACGTCCACTACTGAATAATTCCATATAATCTTGGAACAGTTCAATGCCTTGCTCACTCTTACCAAATTGGTATTTTACAAACTGACGTTTAAACATCATCGGTAAAAACCAATAGCGCATCAACATCTGTAAAATTAAGAAAAAAGCCCCCAAGCAAACGTAGTATTTACCCACACCGTCCAAACCAAGATAAAACCCCCACACCATGATCCCAATACTGACCAAAGGTGTAAGTAATTGGCTGATTTGTTTTTTTCCAAATGTTGCCAGTTTAAAACCATCTTGAGATTCTTCTAGATTAAGATAATAACGTGCAGATAATGCAGGCTGAGTGTCTGACATAGTTGCTTCAATACAAATATTTTAGGATGCCAAGATATTACACTAGATTAGTACTTGAGAGACCGATTTTCATCACGTTTTACACAACAGTTCTACTTTTTTCAGCCAAACCCTTTTTAATAACCATAAGACAAAGATCGTCTAAATTGAATGAAGATCACCAAAAATAAAGTTTGCAAAGGAACCGCAATGAAACACGTTTATGTGAATATCAGTTTGATTATTTTGCTTGGAATAAGCCAAAATAGTGTTGCAAAATTAGTAGCATGGACAGAAAACATTCCAAGTGCATTAAAACCTTTTGACCAAAATGCACAGCAAATTGCTGCAATTGCACAGGATAATATTTTAATTTACCCCCATCCTGCCATTAAAACAGCGTTACCAACCTTGACCAAAAATCCACAACCGATTGCTCATTTTTCTACAGCGGCGATCGTTGTCCCTGTAAGCAGTCAAGACGTTGCAAAAACATTAAGCAATTACAGCCAATATGTCGGATTATTTCCTACTTTAAAATCAGCAAAAGTAATAGAAACCACAGGCCAAGTCAGTCAACTGAAATATCGTATTTCAATCCCTACACCGATCCCTGTTTTAAATTTTAACGAAGATGTTATCTTGCAACATCAAATTGGAGCAAACAGTGTTTCAACACTGGTGATTGATGGTCCTATTCCTTATGCAGCAGGGAAATTTGAATGGTTTAGTTTAGGCGAGAATAGAACCTTAATTACCCTGACACAATGGGGAGATTTAAATCAGCCACAAGGTTTTTTATTCAAGAAAATTTTAAATGCTTTTCCTGAGGTCAAACTGGCCATTCCAAATGGTTCAAGTGCATTTGTCTTGGAAGCATTAAAAAATAAGTTTTCAACGAAAAAGATAACCGCATTAAACGCAGGTCAACTCCCTAGCCCTCAATTAAGCACAGCTCAAATCAATAAAATTGTTCAAGTGAGTGCCAATGCTCAACAACCTGTGAGCCTGATATTAAATCCTGTCACAGTTCCTTATACGCATGGCCGTGAAGTTCTACGCTTTACCACCACTTACCAATATATCAATGCTACACCACAACAGTTACAACGTTGGACTCAACCAATGTCTTATAAAGAAATTTTTCCAAGACAGATCAAAAATATTAAAACAGCACCTAGTTCTCAACAAGGTCAAGATGCGGAATTTAAAGTCAGTGTGGGTTTAGGTGTGATCAGTATTCCTTTTGATTTTAAGATGCATTTTAGCTACCCCAAAGCGACTGAAAATAGCTTCTACGCCAATGGAGGGGATTTGCGCTATCTCAAAGGTCAAATTCAGTTTTTACCTCAAGGCAATGACACTTTATTGAAAATGACCACAACCATCAAAATCGATGAAAAAGCACCATTTTTACTTAAAGCAGCACGTAGCTTGCCCTATCATGAAATGTTACCTGCACTAGGAGCAAACGCAATTTTTGCTCAGAAAGTGAAATAATCGGTGCTGCTTGCGATCCTCCATCAATGGGCAATATTTTTAATGGTCGATCCGATATTGAAAAGCAAATAAAGCGGGATTGCCACAATATCCCCTACTAAGGTCACAGGAGTGAGTGCAATCTTCTGTAAAAGTGTTTTCGCATGTAGTGAATAATGTGTTTTACCACTTGTATAGAGTTCGATCGGATAATTATGACTAAAGTGTTGAAATTTCATTTTGTTCATTTCAGCATTTAGACCCACAATATGCCCCACCAATCCAATTTTTCTGCGGTAGAACTCACTGTTTTCTTGACCATATTCATATTGGCTCAAATTCAACCGAGATAATTGCTGCTGCTCATTTTGGGTTAAATTGTTTTTAGCATAATACAGTTCAATATCAGCACTGAATTTAGCCTGTTGTAAATGCTTATCGTCATCGATTTGAGCGAATAAAGATAAACCAAAATATTTTTCACTTGAACGAACAGGTCTAATTCGCCAATATTTTGGGTCTAAATCAGATTGAATGGTCTCTAAAATTTCCTGATTTCCAATATCAATCATATAGGCATATTTTTGTCCAATCACAATTAAAGACGTATCTAGATTTTTTATATCAGCATTGGTTTTTGATGAGGAACTTTCTTTTAAATAAGCAAAGCCAACAATTTGATCCTGATCTACAGTGACTCTATCTGCATGACCTGAAACCACTTTACCTGTCGCTAGCGTTCCAGAATCACTATTATTCCATAAAATTGCTGTACATCCGCTCAACAGCGTAACAACAGCCATCAGCAAAAATAAAGATTTTTATACATCAAAACGCTGCCCTTATTTTTTATTATCCTTGTCATTGTGACATTTTTTAGGCACAAAAAAACCGCAATGAAGCGGTTTTTTCAATATTTTATCAAGTTGGTGCGCTCAGAGAGATTCGAACTCCCGACCCCTTAGTTCGTAGCCAAGTGCTCTATCCAGCTGAGCTATGAGCGCGACGTCTTGATGGGACGCATTATACGCCTTTTCAGTTTTTTGTTAAGCCCTATTATTTATCTTGTTATGATCTAAGTGTCTAGTATTTGGGCTGTTGCTTTCTAAGTAGCTAAAAAAGCAGCCGCTTTAAGCTTTAGCAATCGACTGAAGCATACTTTTTTGCCATTCAACAACGATCCTCCGGGTCAAATACCAAAATAAATATCCGACTAAACTCAATATTCCGCCAGCCAAACACACGGCTGACCATCCCCAAGAACTATATAAAGTTGTTGCTAAGATTGAACCGATAGAACTACCCAATGCATAAAACAACATATATGCCCCCACCAAACGCCCATGTAATTGAATGTCTGCTTGAAAGATTAAACTTTGGTTAATCACATGTACTGCTTGAATGTCGACATCCAACAAGACAATACCCAAAATAAATATCCAAATCGAAAAATACAAACTGCTCAACACCCACCACGAAATGATCATAAGTAAAAATGCGAATTGGGTGACCTGTTGTGCATAACCACGATCTGCCAATCCCCCTACACGAATCGCCATTACTGCGCCGATCGCACCAATCGCACCCAACCAGCCGATTAAACGATGTGAATATTCAAACGGCGGGATAGATAAAGGAAAAACCAAAGCATTCCAAAAAAGATTTAAATTGATAAAAATAATCAAAGCCAATAGACCACGAATTTGTAAAACACGATGACGATATAGTTGTTCAAATACTGAAAATATAATCTGTAAGTAACTGGGCTTTTTAGATGATGCAATACCCTGAAAAGTCATTGGTAGAAATTTCCATAACAGCATACAGATCATGCTCATACAGATGAGCGAAAATACATAAGTTCCTTGCCACCCGAACCAATCGGCTAAAGTTCCAGCTACAACTCTGGATAACAGTATGCCCAACAACACGCCAGCTTGCACCGTACCCACTACTTTTCCACGTGCTTCAGCAGGTGCTAATACTGAGGCGTATACAATTAGCCCTTGAGTCATTGCTGTTCCCAGCATTCCCACAAGCAAAATACTCGCAAATAGAGCAACAATATGCTTTGAAACAATCAATAAAATCAGTGACACACACAAACTCAGTATTTGCAACAATATCAATCGCTTTGGCTTTAGTAAACTACCTAAAGGCACAATAAAAATCAGTGCAATGATTGAGCCTATTTGAGTCAATGAAACAATGAGACCTGCCCATGAATAAGACAATTTAAAATCTTGAGCAAACAAATCCAGTAAAGGCTGGGCATAATAAACATTTGCCACACTCAACCCAGCAGCACATGCCAATAAAATCACCAAAGCCTGTGACAGTGTTGAGAAATTTTCTTGATGGGCTTTTATTTGTTGCGCTTGAATCGTCTTATTTTTCATTTCATATTAACCTAGTTTTAATTCGCAACTAGATTAAAAATACTTAACCTTGTTTTAAATTGCAACTAGTTTTATAGTCTTAGTTTTGATGACGTGTAAATAAAATGAATCAAGAAAAATACCAAGCATGCCCTGTGGCTCGTTCAGTACAGTTGATTGGAGATCGTTGGGTCTTACTGATTATTAGAGATGCTTTTGATGGTCTTAAGCGTTTTAGCGATTTCCAAAAAAATTTAAATGTTGCCAAAAACATTTTGTCCGATCGTTTGACCAAATTAGTTGATGCGCAAATTCTTAAAACTCAACCTGCTTCAGATGGCTCTGCTTATTTAGAATATGCATTAACAGAACAAGGGATGGCCCTATTTCCAATTGTGGTTGCATTCAGACAATGGGGCGAACAATTTTTATTTGATCAAAATCAACCCCACTCTATTTTGATAGATCAACATACTGGAGATGAGTTAGCGCTTATGCAACCCATGACAAAACAAGGAAAGCAGATTCTTGCACAAGATACTTTAGTCAAAAAAATCTCTTAGTTGCAAAATGCTTCCCTTGTACTCGACGTGCTAAGTTTGTTCAGTCGTAGAACCTGATGATGGCATTATTCCACCAGCAAATCTTTTGGATTGATGCTATCGCCATATACAGGTTTGAGTGTTTTCTCATAGGCTTGCTGGATTACACCTTCTTTAGATAATTTTTCGAGGTCTTGATTTAACCAATCTAAAAGTGCTTTGTCGCCCTTTTTCACCGCAGGCAGGCGCAATCAAGTCATGTTGGCCTAGCGTGGTGATCCCCACTGTATAATTGGGATTCTCTTTTGCCCAGGCCAAAACCAATAAATTATCATGAGCCAGTGCGACACCTCGACCATCTTTCAATGCGTCAAAGGTTTCTGTATTTTGCTCATATTTCTGTAATTTAATTTCAGGATGGGATTTAGAGAAAAATGTATCTGCTGTAGTGCCTTTATTGACCAATAAGGTTTGTCCTTTTAATTGAGTCAGATCTGTAATCGGCTTGGCTTTAGGTGAGACCACTCCCAAAGAAACCTTTAAATAAGGTTTAGCAAAATCGACCACTTCCTGTCGCTCAGGTGTCACAGTGAAATTGGCAAAAATAATATCCACTTTATTGGCTTTTAAATATTCAACACGATTGGCTGCCTCAGTTAAAACAAACTGAACTTTATTTTCATCACCCAATATGAACCGTACCATGTTTGTCGGAGACTCAACATTCTGAGAAACTACTCCGATGAAAAAATCAAACTATACCCCTGAAATCAAAGAAAGAGCGGTTCAACTTGTTATTGAATCCGAAAAAGATTATCCATCGAATTGGGCTGCAATCACTGCTATTGCTCCCAAGATAGGTTGTACCCCTGAAACACTGCGTGTTTGGCATCAAAAATATTTGGATCAACAAAATCCAGTTAAAGTACAGCATCTTTCAGATCAAGAACGTATAAAACAACTGGAACGTGAAAATAAAGAACTGCAACGCGCTA
>WNDP01000071.1 GCA_009912575.1 Acinetobacter bereziniae | reverse complement strand
GGTCGCACACCACTGGAAACAGTACTTGATGGGAAGCGAATTTGGGCTGAGAAGAATTTAGCTCAAATTTAACCTGACAGGCACACTAAAAAATGGGTAACTGTCAGATCTGGTTTGAGCTAGTACAATTTACAGAATTAGGCCGACCTCATACTCAAGTTGTCACTTAAATTTGAGGCGCCTAGGAGAACTTTGCCTTTAAATCCTTTATGCAACAAAGCCCTTCAAACTTACCAGGTGTAGTTGGCAAAACACCTGTACCACTAATCTCAATTTGAGTAGTATCAGCAATTAACACAATTTTCTTACTTGCGATAAATTCAATACGATCTTCAGTCGAAATGATTTGAATGCCTTTACGGGCAATCAAATCCGCACCATCTCCTTGGGCTTGAATCTCTACTTTACCTTTTGCTGCATAAAGCCTTGCACCTTCCTGTGCCGCAAACAAACTAATCTTAT
The DNA here is from genome assembly GCA_009912575.1 of Acinetobacter bereziniae. Taxonomy (GTDB): domain Bacteria; phylum Pseudomonadota; class Gammaproteobacteria; order Pseudomonadales; family Moraxellaceae; genus Acinetobacter; species Acinetobacter bereziniae_A. The sequence goes on along the minus strand of WNDP01000071.1, from coordinate 22,971 downwards.
TTTGTGCATGCGCCAAGAAATTCTTTTGTGTACTCAGATTGATACTATCCCCTGCACTAAGACTGATTTGCTTATCCGCAGAAAAATGAATGTCTTCATTGCTCGACAAACCAATTGAATTCGGTGAGGCTAAAACCATCAAGGCTTGTTTAAATGCATCGACTTGATTCTTGGATTCCTCAGACTGATCTTTTTCCAAATCCGAAATAAATGACTTCAAATAATCTAGATTTTCTAAAGGATCGGTCTGTTGATTCTTGGCAACTTCACTTAAGGCTTTGGCATTGTTCAGGCTACTTTCTAGCTGACTCTTGGCTTCGGTTGTATCCAGATGATTAGCTGATGCGCCATCTTGTGCATGGGTACTCAGCAGTAAGCCTTGCCCTGCACGTAACGCACCCCATTGATCTGTTCTTAGCTCAAAGCCTTCTCCTCGCCCGTCACTGCTATCTGTCTCTTTAGGATGACTGAGGTTGCCAAGGTTGAGTTGAGTTGCACCACGAATGGTCTGTCAATGTTGCCATCAAAGAAGTCGATGACAACAATCTCTCCAATCCTCGGTAAGAAACGTGCCCCATAACCTTCGCCTGCCCATGGTGTCAATACATCGACCCAAGCCGAGTCGGTATCATTGTCATTCGAGCCTGCACCACCATCGTGACTGTGGTCTTCATTACGGGTAAACAAGAAACGAACTTTGATGCGTCCCCATTCATCCACATGAATTTCTTCTCCACTTGGACCAACCACTTTAGCGCGTTGTGGATAAGCTACTGGACGGTGTTTAAGTGGATTGTATTCGGGTGCTGTGCTGATGTTTCTGCGTTGCAAAGTCAGTTGATTGGCTTGGCGTTCTTCACTGTTGTTTGTAGTGATATTGGCGAGTTGCCAATGGCTTTGTTCAACTAAACGATTGATTTGTTCGTTGAGGTCTTTGGGTAAATTATTTTGGTTATAAAAGGTTTTGGAGATGATCAAGAACTGCTGATCGGCAGAATCTTTTTGATCGATTTGAGGGTGTCCCTTCAGCTCAAGGTAATAGCCGACTTGTGCATCTCGTACCGTCGAGATTGCCGTGAATTGTTTGGCTTGGGCATCGTAGTAGTTGCTGAGGTTTTGGTTAAAGCGTTCGATCTGACTGTTGCCTGATGGTGTTACACCATCTTCCCCATTCAGGTCAGGTATCCATGCAGGGCTAAAGTGCCAGACTTGTTCTAAGCCTAGACTGGCATTGTCGTACTGGTCACTGTGCTGATGTTTGCTTTGCACATTGCCTGCACCTTCTTCGGTTTCAAGGATGTCTGCTTGCCAACGGTGGATATGTACCGATGTCGGTTGGAGTGAACATATACCTGTAAATGCGGTAATGGTATCGTATCGTATCTTGTTGTTCTATCGCACTGCTACGATGAAAGCGGATGCTTCTACGTTCTAGCGCAGTGTATTGGTTGTTGTCATCAATTAAACGTAATTTTTGGGCTTGGATCGGTGTTGAGATGTTGGCAACAATGAGTTCTGCTTCATCAATCAACCAGCTTAAATTTTCACTTTTCATCAAACGAGTGAGTAGATCGTGGTCACTTTCATTCATCTGCATGATCAATGGGCGAACATCGTAGTCTTTGGTCAGCCCAGTTTTATCTAAACTCAAACTAGCAGCAAATAGCGGACTTCTTTGTTGCCATTCTTTATGCAATATTTCAATGACTTGAATCACTGACTTATTCATAAACACTCTGCTATTACGGCGTTTGTGCCACAGTGAAGTCGCATCTTCAAGTTTGAGCTTATAGATCGTCAGTGCACCATCACTGTGTCCCTGTGAGGCTTCGGTAATGATGCCTGTGGTACGGAACAGTTGTCCTCGGTCGGTGACTTGGTCGATTGCAGCTTGGCAACCGATAAATTGTTTGAGTGGGATGGGATATTTGCTGATGTTGCAAGGCAGATTAGTTCCACAGACACGCCTTGATTGATGGCATGTTGTCCCTCAATGCGTTGCAGGAACACTTGGGCAGTCAAATCAGGATTGCTAAACTGAATGTGCAAAGCTCTTTTTTGAGCAGTTAATCCTAACTGATCCAATACTTTATAAATACTATTGACTAAACTATTCATTAGAATGATTTAATTATTATTAACTTAACAAATGTATTTAGATTATACTCAAAAGTCAAAAAACTGTCATTTAAAAATTTGTAAAATATAATATTTTATTAATATATTCAACAAGATAAACCAAACCCAATAACAACAACTAAATTCAAACCGTATAAAAATCTGAATCTACATCACTCATTTTAAACAACAATTTTGAGCTTGCATTGACGCCTTAAGTTGGATGACTGCAAAGGGCTTAGATATGATTGTTCTTGCAGCTGATTGTTAATATATCGTTTAAATTACGGATAGGTTGATAAGCCTAAAATAATCGTAGTCAGATGCAGTTAAAAGTATTGTTTTTGCATCTGAATCTATTCGCATCTACATGTAAAATAATTGAATTATTTTGCTTTTCTTTAGGGCTTAACCTTTCTGAACGAGATAATGGAACTCTTTATTGCCAGCATCATCCAAAATTTCTTCTTGTAATATCAGCTCATGTCCTAAGTGCATACAAAACTTAGGAATATCCCAAGAGGTTGAATTGTCTGTTGCAAAGATTTCAACAACATCGCCAGATTTAGATTTCCGAATTGCTTGGTGCAACATCATTACAGGCTCAGGACAACGTAAGCCACGTGTATTTAATTGAATGTTTGCGATCGGCAATGGTTCAGACATATCTCATCTCAAAAAGCTAAATCAGCCTAATATTTTAACACAAACTCAAATAATCAATAAGGCTTGTTATATCTGTGTAAAAATGACGCTTGCATTCATCTATTTACCTCATTTAATAGATAGACATCTGTATTTTCTTCGGTATGATAAAAAAAACATTTACTAGATATTAAGAGTCTTTAGGAAAGATCATGCACGAGGAATCAGGCCCGTCGTGGGGAATGCGTGGCTTACGCAAATGGTTAGGTACAGCACCAGAAACTCGCGATGAACTGCTGAAATTAGTACAAGATTCACGTCGTTTTTTAGAACCCGATACTGTGGCAATGTTAGAAGGCGTGTTAGACCTTCCTGCTACAAAAATCCGTGAAGTGATGACACCACGTACAGCGATGGTTAGTCTTCAAGAAGATGACCAACTTCTTGATATTTTAGATGTGCTGATTGAGTCTGCACATTCACGTTTTCCTGTATTCTCTTCTGACCAACCTGAAAATGTGGTCGGAATTTTATTGGCTAAAGATCTATTGCCATTTTTAACCAATCGCAGCTCTGGTGTAGATGTCCATGCTCTGATGCGCCAACCGTTATTTGTTCCAGAAAGTGCACGATCAGATCAAGTTTTGAGAATGTTGAAAAATACCCAAACTCATATTGCTGTTGTCATTGATGAGTATGGCTCAACTGCAGGTATAGTCACACTGGAAGATATTCTTGAAGAAATTGTCGGCGAAATTGAAGATGAGCATGACAATGCGGATGAAGAAGCACAATTTATCATTCCTGATACAGCTCATAGCATAGCCAATGCATGGATTGTGCAAGCACTTACACCAATTGAACACTTTAACAATGTTTTAGATGCTGAATTTTCTGATGATGAAGTAGAAACTATGGGCGGATTGTTGCTTCAAGAAATTGGTTTAGTCAGCGATCTTCAAGGTCAAGTGGTTGAACTTGAAGATTGGCAATTTACCATCGTTGAAGCAGATGCCCGCACTATTCATCTGATTCGAGCTGTACGTAAATGAGAGCGTATTTTGACAAGCTATTAAATTCATCACAACAACAAAAACAATTGCCTCTCATTTTCCCCTTAGTCATCGCTCTAATTTCAGGTGCAGTGTTTAGTTTAGCACTCGCACCTTATTATTTGTGGTGGCTGGCAATTTTATCGCCTGCCTTGCTTTACGCTTGCTTGAAAGGTCGAACGCCTCGACAGGCCTTTGCAATTGGATTGAGTTATGGCTTTGGGCTCTGGTTTGTCGGTGCATTTTGGCTTTATACCTCCATCCACGTTTATGGCGATACCAATGCAGTCCTCAGCGTATTGATGATTGCAGTTATGGCCTTTGTGATGGGGCTATTTACCGCAGTCCAGACATGGGTCTATCGTCGATTTTTCCCTGAAACCCCATTAACGTTTACACCACTTTGGATCATCTTTGAATGGTCTAAAACATGGGTGTTCACAGGGTTTCCGTGGTTGTTTGCAGGTTATGCATTCACTGAACGATTCTTAGACAGTTATGCACCGTTATTTGGTGTATTTGCGGTGTCTTTTGCCGCTATTCTTCTTGCATGTGCATTGGTCGAAATCCTGAATAGGAAAGCGTTTTGGACTGTTCCTGCACTTGTTGTTTTGCTCGGTGCATGGGGAGCCTCTTTTATTACTTTCGTACACCCGAAAGCAGGGAAGCCACTCTCAGTATCGCTCATTCAGGGTAACATTCCTCAAGATTTAAAATGGTTGACTGAATACCAAGTCAAAACTTTAGAAATATATGTCAACTTAAGTCGTACAGAATGGGGTAGAGATCTTATTGTCTGGCCTGAGTCATCCATTCCGCTATTTCAAACAGATATTGAACAATTCTTAGAGATGATGGACCAGCAAGCCAAAAGCTCGGGTACAGCATGGGTAACTGGGATTCCTTATTGGGATTTAAAAGAATCACAAAAAAATGGTTATCCTATGTATTACAACAGCATGATGGCTTCTGGTGCAGATTCTTCAGGCTTATACAAAAAACAGCGCTTAGTTCCTTTTGGTGAGTACATTCCGCTTTCTGGTTTGCTATCTTGGGTCTTACCTGCTTTGCAAAATGACCCATCGATGAGTGGCTTTTCTCAAGGTGCATCGAATCAAAAGCCTTTTAATATCAAAGGGCATGATTTAGCTGCTGCCATTTGTTATGAAGTTGCTTATCCAAACCTTACCCGACGCAATGCGATCAACAGTGACTTTTTAGTGACTGTTTCAAATGATGCATGGTTTACGGGAACAACAGGCCCATTACAACATCTGCAAATGGTACAAATGCGTGCCAAAGAGAATGGTCGTTGGTTTATCCGTGCCACCAACACAGGTGTAACCGCATTTATAGATCACAATGGACATATCGTAAAACAAGCGCCTGTAGATCAGAAAGCTGTTCTACGTGGTGATTTACCTGCAATGCAAGGTGAAACTTGGTATACACGTTTTAGTGATTACCCTATTTTGATTCTATCGCTTTTATTGTTAATTTTAGGTTGGATCTATCGTCCTAAAACTGTTGATATCAGTTTTAAGTCACGGCGCTAAAACCCTGCTTGAACAGCATCTAAATACCTTCTCTATGCATCATAAAGAAGGTGTTTTTGCTATGGAGATATCAATAAATGATGTATTAAAGTAGCTTGGTACCTAACGGGACATCAAGATCAGGAACACATAAAGCGACATGCCCATCTTGATTATGAAAGCCTGTAACTAAACACTCAGATTGAATAGGACCAATTTGTTTTTTAGGAAAATTAATTACAGCAACCACCAACTTTCCAACTAAATTTTCAGGCTGATAAAGTTGGGTAATCTGTGCACTCGACTTCTTAATACCGAGCTCTTCACCAAAATCGACATGTAAAATATAAGTTGGATTTCGAGCTTTCTCAAATACCTCAGCTTGAATAATTTTTCCTACTCGTAACTCCACTTTAAGAAAATCATTCCATTCGATATGTTGCATTAGGTTTTCCCTCTTCTATTGATTATTGTAAACACCTAACATCATAAATAAATTCATTTCCGCCAACCTTATATGAAACGGACAATGGATCACCCAAAAGAGACAATTATTCAACGTTCAAAGCAAAATTAGATAGATAGCCAATGGAAAATATAGCCTTATACTCGCCACAAGATTTGATCATTTTTGTTTCAATTATTGCTCTCTTTGTGCTAGATTAACTGTGCTGATCATAAAGCCGTAAACGTTTACGTCAATCAACGTGCCAACATATCTCCAACAAGGCTTGGGGCTATTTTTATCAAAATTTTAATATTTTGGTCTGGCACTGGCGTTTGTTGGTTTACGGAGTAAAAATGCAAAAATCTCAATCTTCTTCTTTTTATTTAAGAAAAATTCCAAATCGTTACGCTGCAATTGTAATGCCTTTCTTTTTATCAATTATTATGACCTTGATCGTGTCGTGTATTAGTACATTGCGAAGTATGGGTTTTGAAAATTTTTCAGTATATACATGGGTTTCGGCATGGGGTATTTCATGGCTGATTGCCTTTCCTGTATTGCTTTTGGTTTTACCAATGGTGCGTAAAATAACTGCCCTGATTGTACAACCAGCTTGATTGGATAAAAGTTTAGTTTTACTGAGCGTACTTAAAAGACAGAAACGAAAAAACCGAGGGAATTTCCTCGGTTTTAATGCGCCAATTAAATTTGAGTCACTAAGTAAGACAACATGCCTGCTAAAAACAGCATTGGAACATAGCGATATGAACGTACTAAATATTGTTCTAATAATGATGAGAATTCAGTTTTCAACGGAATCACCGTTAAATTTAAGGCATTATAAAACTGATTATAGATAATGCACTAAATACGCTAATCGCCATAAAACCAATCATGATTTGACTACTGGCATCGGCATTTTGCCAAAGGTTTAAAAAAAACTGGCTAATGGGTAATAAGCTCAAAATTAAAAGAACAGATTTCAGCATCGTCCAATGAAATTGACTAATTTCATCTGATAATAATAATGCTTTCATCTCATCCTCCAAGCAATTTAAATTGCCTTGAGAACTATTATGCAAGCTTTTTAATAAATAAAAAGTCTATTTTTATTCACAATTTAACATTCTTGTAACTATCAAATATGGGAATAATTCTTATTATAACTCTCAAATATTAATTATTTAATATAGCTGATAAATTTCAACAACTTATAATATATTTATCAAATAAGAAATATTATCACTTCACTCCACATTTATTATCTCGATAAAGTGAAGTGATTAATTCCATAAAGTATAGCAAAAAATATTTTTTAATTATGGCTGGTAATATATATCAGCATCGTTTCCTTCGCCACCTTGCTTACCATCGGCACCAAAAGAATATAAATCAAACTTACGGCCTTCCGAACCTGGAATGACATATTGAATATCATTTCCCCAACTGTCTTTTGGATAACCACCTTTAACATATCCACCTGGCAACCAGTTTTTAGCTGTTGCAGGTTGATTAACCAATGCATCCAAACCACCTTCTTGGCTGTTTGGATAATGGCCATTGTCTAATTTATATTGATCAAGTGCGCCTGCTACACCTTTTAAAGCAATTTTTGTAGTATCTACTTTGGCTTTTTCTCCACGTCCCATCACATTCGGTACGATCAAAGCGGCAAGCACACCTAAAATCACAATCACAACCATCACTTCAATTAAGGTAAAACCTGACTGACGAGTCCTATTCATCTTACGTAGCATCTACTTACTCTCTATTCTTTATAAAAATAATTGGCTTAAATCATATTGTTCATATTGACGATTGGCAACATGACAGCAATTACAATCACTAAAACAATACCTGCCATAAATACCAACATTAACGGTTCCAATAAGGCCAATAAGGTTGAAATAAATGAAGATACTTCTCGATCCTGCATATCTGATGCACGACTTAGCATTCGATCTAACTCACCAGAAGCCTCACCGCTTTTAATCATTTGTACCATCATTGGTGGGAAATAACCACAACGCTCCAATTGCGTTGCCAAATTTCCACCTTCCGTCACTTTTTCTGCTGCAACATTCACAGCATCACGAATGACCCAATTGCTACTCACGGCTGCGCCAATTTTCAAAGCATCGACTAAAGGTACACCTGATTGAGTAAGAATGGACAAGGTACTGGCAAAACGTGCAGCATTTATACCACGAGATAATTTACCGATTAATGGCAGTTTGAGCGTTAAACGATCAAAAGCATAATGCCCCGCAGATGTTCGTAAAAAACGAATCAATAAAAAGATCCCAACGACACTACCGACCAAAATAAAAGGCCAAGCTTGCCGGATAATTTCACTGGCTTTCATTAAAGCCACAGTAATCCAAGGTAAAGCCTGTTTACTTTGATCAAATGTTTTGACGATGTCTGGAACAACATAAGTCATCAGCCCCATTACGATTGCAAAAGACATAAACATGAGAATAATCGGATAGATCATTGCGCCTTGAATTTTCTTTTGCATCGCAAAGCGATTTTCTGTGTAGTCTGCCAATTGGTCTAAAATTAAATCTAAATGCCCTGAACGCTCACCTGCAGCAATTGTCGCAATATATAAATCAGGGAAACGCCCGATTTGTTGCATTGCCTGTGCTAGGGAGTGGCCTTCCAAAACTTTAGAACGTACAGAAAGTAAAAGATTTTGCACATGTACTTTTTCACTTTGTTTGGCAACAGCACGTAAAGCTTCTTCAAGCGGAATTGCAGCTGCAACCAAAACAGAAAGTTGTCGTGTCATCAGTGCCAAATCATAGGCTGAAAATTTACGCTGAAATAAACCAGAGCTTTTATTTTTGTCTTTCTGTTCAACAGCATCTACTGTTACAGGAATCCATTCTTTATCCCGTAATTGTTGACGAATTTGACGTGCTGAATCACCTTCTAACACGCCTTTGTGCTGCTTTCCTGAAGCATCAAGCGCAGTAAATTGATATGCTGGCATTGTTATGCTCTAATTTTCCCAAATTTTTTGATTACGCTGTTGCGTCAGACCCTATATCATTCATATTCATGTTTATCAATGACGGTTACACTCTAACACAAACCGAATATGGACATGAAACAATTTCATCACAGCCTCACTAAATTAATGAGCCACTGAATTTAAAATGCCGAATACCATTGTTACACCACAAACTATTTATCGTGTTCAAGTTGCTGTTCCAGTGTATTTGAATGACTGTTTTGACTATCAAGTGAGTGCTGAACAGTACGCACAAGCAGAAGTCGGTGCACGTGTTGCAGTGTCTTTCGGACGACAAAACCTTGTTGGAGTGATTGTAAAAAAAATACCGATTGATGAACCTGTAGACTCTCATTTTAAACTCAAAGCAATTACTGAACTATTAGATGATCACGCTATTCTAGACAGCAAAGTTTTAAATTTATTGACATGGTCATCACAATATTACCAATTTCCAATTGGTGAGGTAATTCAAACTGCCCTTCCCACGTTACTGCGTCAAGGTAAACCTTATGATTTATTGGCTCGTGTCTGGAAAGTAATTGATTTAAATGCAGAAGACAAAGTAAAGCGTTCTGAAAAACAACAAGATGCTTATAAAATTCTTAAATTACATCCAAAAGGCACGCAGGAAAACATCCTAAATCTGAGTGGTATCGAAACAGCAACACTGAAAGTGCTTGAGAAAAAAGCAATTATCCAATTTGAGCTTGAACCTCAAAATATTCAACCTGAACCAGTTCAATTGGCTCAGTTGCCACTCACTCCCAACGAGGATCAAAAGAAAGCCATTCAAACGATTTTAAAGGCGCAAAAGAAATATCAAGCATTTTTGTTAGATGGTTTAACAGGAAGTGGTAAAACTGAGGTTTATTTACAAGTGATGCATGAAGTGTTGAAACAAGGCAAACAAGTGCTTGTTTTAGTCCCTGAAATTGGCTTAACACCACAAACCATTAGCCGTTTTCAGTCACGCTTCCATTGCAATATTGCATTGCTTCACTCTGGTTTAAATGACAGCAAACGTTTACAAGCGTGGCAACATGCACAAACAGGTAAAGCTTCTATTATTTTAGGGACACGCTCTGCGATTTATACGCCTTTGCCTAAGCTCGGTTTAATTATTCTGGATGAGGAGCATGATCTTTCATTTAAACAGCAAGAAGGCTTCCGTTATCATGCTCGTGATGTTGCGTTATACCGTGCGCATTTAGAAAATTGTCCGATTATCTTAGGTTCTGCCACACCAAGTATTGAAAGCTATTATTTGGCTCGTCAAGAAAAGCTGACACGTATTGAATTAAATCAACGTGCAGGCGTTGCAGTGATGCCGAAAATGCATTTGATTGATTTAAAGGTCGCAAAAAAACAACATGGCTTAAGTGATGTTTTAATCGGGGAAATTAAAAAGCGCTTAGACAAAAAAGAACAGGTCTTAATCTTTTTAAATCGTCGCGGTTATGCACCTGTATTAATTTGTGAAAGTTGTGGATGGCAAGCCAACTGCCCAAATTGTGATGCACACTTTACCTTACACTTAAAACCTTATCAGCATTTACACTGTCATCATTGTGGGACGATTAATCGCTTGCCTGATGCCTGCCCACAATGCAATCAACAACAATTAAAACCAATCGGCATGGGAACAGCAAAGGTTGAGGAAACCTTAACTGAATTATTCCCCAACTTTCCTGTACTTCGCGTTGATCGAGATTCAACTAGCCGTGTCGGCAGTTGGCAGAAAATCTATGATCAGATTCAAAAAAGCGAACCTACGATTTTGCTTGGGACGCAAATGCTCGCCAAAGGGCATCACTTCCCATATGTCACTTTGGTTGCAATCTTAGATATCGATGCTGGTTTACTCAGTGTCGACTTTCGAGCAACAGAGCGTACAGCTCAATTGATTATTCAAGTTGCAGGTCGGGCAGGTCGTGGAGAGAACAAAGGAGAAGTTTATTTGCAAACTCTTCGACCTGATCATCCTTTATTAAATACTTTGATTCACAATGACTATCGAACCTTTGCCAAGCAAACCTTAAAAGATCGTCAAGCTGCTTTGCTTCCTCCTTTTCGCTATGCCAGTTTAATACGCTGTGAATCTAAACATCAGGAAGAAAATCTAAAGTTTTTAACTGAAATGACGCAATTACTTCGTCAAATGTCGGAACCACAATTAATTGATATTTGGGGACCTATTCCAGCTCCAATGGAGCGTAAAGCAGGTCGTTACCAAGCACATGTTGTTTTACTTTCACAAGATCGAGCAAAAATGCACTTTTATGTCCATCAATGGTGGCCACTATTGTTACAGCAAAAACCGTCTACAATGAAAGTTACGATTGATGTTGATCCACAAGAGTTGAGTTGAGTCTTAATGTGTATTGAGTTTAGATCTAGATCAACAATCTATGATATAGATCTATACTTTTTTATGTATTGACGCACATCACAATATAAATCGTAAACTGAGCTACAACTAATCGCGATAAGAATTCGACCATAAATCTGTGGATAGCATCCTATTTCAGGATTACACACAAAAAATTTGTCTAATCCATGGCAATGGAAAATAAGTGATATTTACTAAAACTAAACCTCGCAAACCAATCATAAAAGTTGATAACTCAGGTGCTAGCGGGATGAGCGCAATAGTCAACCTAACATTAATTCCATACAATGGCTGATCAGTGCCAAGCATGAAAGAAATTCATTATTTTAAAGCTTTAAATTTAAAGAAATTATTCACTTTTATTCTATTCACAAGCAATTTCTCAATAAATATCTCCAAGTCAGTCACAAAATCAAGCTACAATTTCCTGAGAAAGAAAAGAATGTAAGGCACGTGAATGTCATTGTTACTCCAAATCACCATTTTTCTTGGTGCAGCTTTAATCCTTGTTCCCCTTGGGAAAAAACTGGGCATTGCGACTGTGCTCGGTTATCTATTTACAGGAATATTGCTCGGTCCAAGTGCGCTGAATATAGCCAATGATCCAGAAGAAATCATGCATCTCGCTGAGTTTGGCGTGATTCTGTTAATGTTTCTGATTGGCTTGGAACTTCGCCCACAACGTTTGTGGGAAATGCGTCAGTCGATTTTTGTCATGGGGAGTTTACAAGTCGTTGTGACCGGTGTGGTACTGATGGGTACCCTCTTTTTGTTGTTTCAACAATCACTCCCCGCAAGCTTTGTCATCGGTTTTGCTTTAGCACTGTCATCAACTGCTTTCGTTTTACAACTTTTAGAAGAAAAGCAACAACTCAACACCACACATGGTCAACAGTCTTTTTCTATTTTACTTTTTCAAGATATTGCCGCAATTCCCTTACTGGCAATTATTCCGCTTTTAGCAGGCAGTGAATCTAGCCATCACGGCGTAGCTTACTTTGCTGCGATTGTCGCGACATTTACAGGTTTATTTCTTTTTAGTCGTTATGTCATGCGTCCCTTTTTCCGCTTTGTGGCAAAAAGTGGTGCTACAGAACTCATCACCGCAGTGGGATTATTTATCGTTCTAGGTGTGGTTTTATTGATGGATACACTGGGCATCAGCACGACATTAGGGGCATTTTTAACAGGTGTATTGCTGGCAGACTCAGAGTTTCGTCATGAATTGGAAGCCAGTATTGCGCCATTTAAGGGATTATTACTCGGTCTTTTCTTTATGACTGTGGGTATGACCACACAAATTTCATTAAGCATAGACATGCCGCTCCTGATCGTCGGTGGGGCGATTGGTTTAGTCCTGATTAAACTGCTGACCATGCTTGCTATTGCACGCTTTAAAAAAATGACTTGGACCAACAGCTTGATGGTTGCAAGCTGTTTGGCTCAAGGTGGTGAATTTGCCTTTGTGGTTTTGAATGTCGCCAAAAGTGAAAAAGTATTGACTGAAGCGATCTTGGAACCAATCACTTTGGTCGTGACCTTATCCATGATCTTCACCCCTGTTGTATTTTGGTTGGTAAGCAGTTGGCTTTTACCCTTAATCAATAAAAATACAGCACCTAAATACGATGACATTCCCAATGAACATCCAGCTTTAATTATTGCTGGATTTGGTCGTGTCGGACAAATCGTTGCACGTTTAGCACGTATTCGCCATTTTCCCTTTACTGCAATTGACAACAATCTACAGCAAATTGACTTTGTTCGTCGTTATGGCGGTACTTTATATTATGGTGATGTCACACAACCTGATTTATTACGTTCAGCAGGTATAGAGCAAGCAAAAGTTTTTGTTTTGGCGATTGACGATGTTGAGGACTCCATGAATGTTTCTCGCCATATTTTACTTAATTATCCCAACCTGACATTATTGGTGCGTGCTCGTGACCGCTATCATATGCATCTACTGCGTGATGTGGGGGTAAAACATATATGGCGCGAAACCTATTTAACCTCATTGGGTATGGGTTATCGAACACTCTGTGAACTGGGCATGAGCAAAGAAGAAGCTTTTAAAAGTGTAGAGTTGTTTAGAAACTATGATGAAGAACTGTTAGCACGCCAACAGCGCATTTATACGGATGAGCAAAAAGTTTTTGAAAGTTACCGTGATTTTATTTCTGAACTTGAGCATCTATTTGAAAGTGATGCCCAAGTAGAACATCAAAATCTGGAGAAATACAAAGACATGCCAGATCTTGATGAATCAGGTCTAGAACGCCCTGCACCTCAACCCGAAAACGCATCTACCCAATATGATCGTATCAATATTGCCCGTGATGACGAAAATTAACTTTAAGAAGCACAGTTTTTAGGGTGAAATGAACTTGTGATTTATAATATCGTCACCATCTAAACAGGGATTTGGAGAATTTTATGTCTGATTTACGTCAACGTTTTTATATTGAAGATAGCCCTGTGCGTGGTGAGATTGTGCATTTAGATACTGCACTACAAACCATTTTGTCACAACGTAATTATGCACCTGCTGTGCGTATCTTACTTGGTGAAATGTTGAGTGCTACCGCATTATTGGCAAGTACATTAAAAATAAAAGGACGTATTAGCTTACAAATTCAGGCTCAAGGTACATTTAAATGGGCAATGGCTGAGTGCAACCATTTAGGTGATGTACGTGCACTTGCAGATTATGAAGAAGATCCACACTTCATGTTAAGTGAAGACAGCAGCACTGTACTCAGCACACTACAACAACCTGTTTTATTTATTAACATTGAACCTGAAATGGGTGAGCGTTATCAAGGAATTGTACCACTTGACCAACCCACTCTTGCAGCTTGCTTAATGCAGTACTATGACCTTTCTGCACAAATTCCAACACGTATTGTTTTAGCAAGTACTCACCACAATGCTGGGGGGCTACTGATTCAATTATTACCACGTAATAATGAAGAAGAACAACAGCGTGTAGATGAAGATTTGTGGCCACGTTTGATTATGTTGACACAAACTCTTAAACCTGAAGAATTAACCGACTTAACTGCCCAAGAAATTCTGTATCGTTTATACAATGAAGAAGAAGTGCGCCTGCCTGATATTGAACAACTTCAATTCAATTGCACATGTTCACGTGATAAATGTAAAAATGCATTGATTCAAATTGGCTTAGATGCGGTAAAAGAAACCTTGGAAATCCAAAATCCAATCGAAATGGACTGTCAATTCTGCAATAAGAAATATCAGTTCACAGCAAAAGAAGCATTGAATCTCTTTGGCGAACATTTAAGTTAATTGATCGACATTTCAGGGGTTTAAATTTTGTTTTTGGTCATTTAAAGCATTGATTTTAATTTAAAAAAGAGCAAAATAATTTGCTCTTTTTTTATTCCATTTCAATTCATCACAAGGATGTCCAATGAAAATAAAAGCACTTGTTATGTTCGGTTGCCTGTTCTTTACAGGCTTGACACAAGCAGCAGATCTTGCGGGTAAATGGAAAGCGATTGATGACAAAACTGGCTATTCCAGAGCAGATGTTGAAATCAGTAAAAATCCAAATGGCACTTATAGCGGTAAAATTTATAATACCCGTCCCCTGCCCAATAGTCCTTTAGTGGGGTATTGTCATAAATGCAAGGGCAATCTTAAAGATGCCCCAATCGTTGGCTTGAAAATTATTGATAACTTCAAACAAAGCCCAGATAATCCAAGTGAATACGTCTCAGGACATGTTTTAGATCCATTATCTGGAAATATTTATTCGGGTAAAATTAAAATTAATCCTAAAGGCAACCGATTAACACTTCGTGGATATATTGGAATTTCTTTGTTGGGTCGATCTCAAACTTGGGTCAGAATTGAATAATTATGTTTAATTTTAAGAAGCGCTTTGGCGCTTTTTTTATGATCTTTTTGATGTAAGTTCACATGATTAATCTTTTTAGATACATTTTTTTAATGAAGATTGCATGATATAAAGCCATCATCATGGCTTATACCCTCTTTAATCTTAAAGCATTTTGACTCACGATGGTGCCGATATGACTCAAAAATAAGTTTTGAAACAATAACCACACTAAGTTACTCTTCCATCTGCCTAAAAAAAGGCATAAAAATAGAATAAAGTTAAACAAAATAATGACCTGAACTATGGCAAAAAACTATTACGAAGATTTAGGTGTTTCTAGAACTGCAACACCAGATGAGATAAAAAAGGCCTATCGCAAATTAGCACGCAAATACCACCCTGATGTGAGTAAAGAGGCAGATGCTGAAGCCAAAATGCAAGCAATCAATGTGGCTTACGACACCCTAAGCAATGAAGAAAAGAAAAAACAATATGATTTTGAGTTAGACAACCCTTATGCAAATGCAAGTGGCTTCGGTGGGCAATCTTCAAGGCAAGGTGGTTTTGATGGTAGCCAGTTCCATCGCAGTTATAGTCAAGGTGGTGGTGAAGACTTTAGTGGCTTTGAAGACCTATTTGGTCGCTTTGGCAGTGGTTTTGGTGGTGGACACTCACAAGATTTTGGACAAAGAGGCTCTCAACAACAACGCAGTTATCGGGGCGAAGACCAACATGCCAGTATTGAGATCCCCGTAAATATTGGTTATGAAGGTGCAACACAAACCATTACCTTACAGGTCCCGACTTACAATGCTTATGGTGAACCTGAAGTTCAACGTAAGACACTGCAAGTAAAAATCCCAAAAGGCATGAAAGAAGGCCAGCAAATTCGCCTGTCCAAACAAGGGCAAGCGGGTATTAATGGTGGTGAAAATGGCGATCTGTATATTGAAATTCAGTATCAAGATACCGACCGTATTCGTGTTGAAGGGGCAGATGTCTACTACACCGTTGATGTCACACCTTGGGAAGCAGCGCTTGGTCAAAGTATAGAAATTGACACTCCTGCTGGTAAAGTCAAAGTCGCTGTTCCCAAAAATGCTAAAAATGATCAGCAATTACGCTTAAAAGACAAAGGCATACCCAATAAATCACCTGGACACCTGTATTTGGTGATCAATATTGTTTATCCAAAAGTCACCACAGAACAACAGCAAAAAGCATATCAAGACTTTGCAGATGCTTTTAATGACTTTCACCCACGTTCATAATTTTTATCGATGCATATAACGATGCTAAAGGAGAGCAATCATGACAACCATTCAATATCGTGAAATTGTCTATGACGGTTTCCATGATGCGGAAATCGTAGATGAAAATCTAAACCTAGATCTTAAACATTTTGCCGAAGCGTGCGGTCAGAGTCCTGAATGGATTTTGCAACTGCTGGAATATGAAATCTTACCTGCACGCCCAGAAAATCGTATTCATCAATTTTTCGGGGAGGATATTTCAAGAGCACGTCGTGCCTATCGCTTGCAACGTGACTTTGAAGCCAGTTTATCTGCGGTTGCCATGATGATGGATTTACTTGACGAGGTTCAACAATTACGCAAACAAGTCAAACACCTTCACCTCCATGTTCATTAATTCATTTCAAAATGTTAATGCCTAGTGACAGGTTAATATTTAACCTGTCATGATGCAGAACTTGTCTTTCCGTTTTTGTTTGATTGTTAGAATTTTTATGCAAGAGGTTATAGGCGCTAATGAATTCGAAAGTAATCAATAAAAAGTTGAAACACATGTTCCCAGAATATCGTGATCTCATGTGTACGCTAAAACAAGAAGATCCGCATTTTGCCAAGCTTTTAATTGATCATGATGAATTGGATCGTGAAATCAGTCATCTTGAGCTTGATCCTCTCAATCATATTCATGAAAATATTGAGCAACTTAAACGTAAAAAATTGAGATTAAAAGATCAACTCTATTTGATTTTACAAAAAACAGCTCATATCAATCCTCAACCAGAATAATATTTAATTATTTCAGTTTTGTGATTTTTTCAACTTCTTTCATGGTTTGTTTGATCGGCTCATAATCCAAAAACCATAATAAATTCACGTGTTGATTTTTATGTTGTTGTGCCAACATATCAATCACACTTCTTTCACCACGTCCAACCAAATGACGGCGGTAAAAGTAGATTAATAAGCCGATCGTACATGCCAGCATCACCCCAAGCATAATCCAAAATCCCATTGGACTACGTAAACCAGGAATAAATTCAAAATTCATTCCATAAACACCCGTTAATAAGGTGAGTGGTGCAAATACCGCAGTAATAATGGCAAGTATTCGCATATTTTCATTGGTTTGATTGGCGATCGCTGAAAAATGTAAATCAATTGCTGTTTGGATGGCTGTGCTCAATCTCACCGTATACTTTTGGATACGTTCGACATGACTCACCAAATCATCGACTCGAACTAAAATAATATCTTGCTTTTCACTATGCTTTTTACCTTTTAAATGGGCATAGTTTTCAACGATTTCATCTCGAAGTTCCTGTAAAGAATCAATTTGTTCTTCACATAGGTTTTCAATTTGCTGAAACACCATATTCTCTTGAAATAGCTGATGCCATTTTGAAAAGCGACGATTGCCTTGCAAAAGTTCTTGTTGCCAAAACTCGACACGGCGTGAAAGCGGATTGCGCAAATCCAGATAGCCATCAATCATGCTATTTAATAAACGTAATGCTAAATCTAAGGGTGTTCTCGGGAGTTTGCGTGGTTTGTTTTGCTCTTCTAAATCCTTATTCATGATATTCAGGATACGAGCTAAATAGCTTTCAAAGGCATGGTTGCCCTGCTCACGTACAGTGATTAAAGCTTGAGGGGTAATAATAAAACTGACTGGAGATGTCGCTAAACCAAAAACACGATCATGTTGTTCTAATGCCGTGTCACCACTACTGATCTGATCATCTGGGGTAATCAGTTTCCGAAAAATTAATAAATCATAATCTTCCATCGTATCAAAGGCGCATGGGTGTTCGATATTTAAAATATCTCGAATATGATATTCATTGAGATGAACATCCGTATCATTATGAATTTCTTTTTGCCATTGCTCTGCACGATTAACTACATCTTCACGCGTACAATCCACCCAAACAAACTGTTGTTCTGCATCGAGCACAGGTTGTTTCTGTATACAAGTATAAGGTTCATCAGGATGCTGAAAAAATAGAAACTTTGCATATTCACAGTAATTATTGATCTTTCTTGCTATGCATCATGCCATAAAAAAAGCCCTGAGCAAGCCAAAGTTGTTACTTTGGCTTGCTCAGGGCTTTTTTTATTAGACTTTAAACAAACTAAAAAGATCTAAAGCCTTGCAAGCTTATGCTTGGTCTACATCTTTCATCGTTAATTTAATACGACCACGGTTGTCTACATCAGCAACTTGAACTTTAACATCTTGACCTTCAGCCAAAATATCTGTCACGTTTGCAACACGTTCATTTGAAATTTGTGAGATGTGAAGTAAACCATCTGTACCCGGCATAATATTTACAAAAGCGCCGAATTCAACAATACGAATTACGCGACCTGCATAGATTTTACCTGGTTCAACTTCGGCTGTAAGTGCTTGGATTTTTGCAATAGCTGCTTGAGCTGCTGCTTTAGTTTCACCAAATACACGTACTGTGCCGTTGTCTTCGATATCAATTGCCGCTTTAGTTTCCTCAGTGATTTGACGAATTGTTGCGCCACCTTTACCAATCACATCACGGATCTTATCAGGGTTGATGTTGATCACTTGGAATGTTGGCGCATGCATTGAAATTTCAGGACGAGCACGTGAAATCACTTGGTTCATTGCGTTAAGAATATGCATACGACCTGCATACGCTTGATTCAACGCAACTTCCATAATTTCTTCTGTGATTCCTTCGATTTTGATGTCCATTTGAAGCGCAGTAATACCGTTTGCAGAACCTGCGACTTTAAAGTCCATATCACCTAAGTGGTCTTCATCACCTAAGATGTCAGAAAGTACAGCAAAACGCTCACCTTCTTTTACTAGACCCATTGCAATACCAGCAACTGGCGCTTTAAGTGGAACACCTGCATCCATAAGTGACAATGACGCACCACATACAGAAGCCATTGAAGATGAACCGTTTGATTCAGTAATGTCTGACACAATACGAATCACATACGGGAAGCGATCAGCTGGTGGAAGTACCGCTTGAACACCACGACGTGCTAAACGACCATGACCAATTTCACGACGTTTAGGACCAGATTCACGGCCTGTTTCACCTACAGAGTATGCAGGGAAGTTGTAGTGCAACATGAAGTTATCAGTTTTTGTACCAGACAAGCTATCAACCATCAACGCATCACGTGTATTACCTAAAGTCGTTGTAACCAACGCCTGAGTTTCACCACGTGTGAAAAATGATGAACCATGAGCACGATCCAACACACCCACTTGTACGTCTAATCCACGAACAGTTTTAGTATCACGACCATCGATACGTGGTTTTCCTGAAAGGATGTTGTCACGTACAGTGCGGTATTTAAGATCTTCGAAGAGTTCGTTTAAGTCATCTGCAATACCAGCTTCGTCATTTTCAGGAACGAATTGCGCAATTGCTTCTGCTTGAAGTGCATCTAAAGCAGCATAACGGTCATGCTTAACCGCAATCGTATATGCTTCAGAGATTTTCGCTTCAAATGCGTCTTTTAATTTTGCACGAAGGTCTTCATTTTTAACTGGAGCAGTCCAAGTTGACTCTGTTGCACCAGCGGCTGCAGCAAATTCTTTAATCGCTTGAATCGCGATTTGCATTTCGTCATGACCGAAAAGCACAGCACCTAACATTTGGTCTTCTGAAAGTTCTTTCGCTTCAGATTCAACCATCAACACAGCAGACTCTGTACCTGCAACCACAAGGTCAAGATCAGATTGAGCAAGTTGTTCTAAGTTCGGGTTAAGTACATACTCACCGTTAATCAAACCAACACGTGCGCCACCGATTGGACCACGGAAAGGTGTACCTGCAATTGCTAAAGCTGCTGAAGTACCCAACATTGCCGCAATATCAGCGTCCATTGTTTTATCAGAAGACACAACTGACGCAGTAACTTGAATCTCGTTGAAATAACCTTCTGGGAATAACGGACGAATTGGACGGTCAATTAAACGAGAAATTAAAGTTTCAGCTTCTGAAGCACGGCCTTCACGTTTACCATAACCACCTGGGATACGACCCGCAGCATATTGTTTTTCTTGATAATTTACTGTAAGTGGGAAGAAGTCTTGGCCCGCTTTAGCAGTAGGTTGTGCAACAACAGCAACCAGTACTGTTACGCCGCCCATTGTAATAAAAACCGTGTTTGCTTGACGAGCAACACGACCTGTTTCTAGTACAACTTGATGTTGACCATATTGAAATTCTTTACGAATAACATTAAACATTGACATGTATTTTTGTTTCCTAATTTTATTCTAGTGGAGACCCCTAAGGTTTGGCATTCACATCAATTACATAAATGACAAAGCTTAGAAGCCGACCTCACTAGACAATAAATCTTTATTTAGACTAATTTTAAACACGAAGAAGGAGCGAATATTCGCCCCTTCCCTTTTATCCAGTAAATACTGGATAGACTTTAGTTTTCATCAGTACAGCATTCAGCATGCAATAATCCGAAAATAAAGTTTAAATCGAATTAACGACGTAAACCTAAAGCAGCAATCAAATCGCTATAACGAGTAGCATCTTTACCTTTAAGGTAGTCAAGAAGCTTACGACGTTGGTTAACCATACGAATCAAACCACGACGGCTATGATGATCGTGTTTATGTTCTTTAAAGTGACCTTGCAAATCATTGATTTGAGCACTCAATAAAGCAACTTGTACTTCTGGTGAACCAGTGTCATTTTCAGCACGAGCGAATTTTGCAACGATCTCTGCGCGATCTGCGTTTGTTAAAGCCATTCGATTTCTCCGAGATGCTTATTTAAATATTTGATACAAATCAAATTGATTCTTTAAAATCAATTCAACTGCCGTGCATCACTACAGCAGTCGCCTATTTTAAAGGAAGTATGTTGAGATTGCAAAAATATTGTACATCTCAGTTCTAACAAATCTCACTTGATGATGAAAGCACGTCAATATTGCACTTTTTTTACACGGCGTACGGCAATTCGGACACAGACATTCACCTCACAACTCAGTTCACACTTGTTTTGAATAAAAATAAGCATGGAAACCGATTGTGAAGTTATTTTCGACCAATACCTGTTTTGTATCCAAGGACTTGGGTAGCATTACAAACAGTAAAAATGAAGTTCACCCTGAATTCGGGGGAATGACTGAAAAACAAGTGCAAAAGATCTGGCAGAGTATCGAAAACCTCTACCAAACAGGTAATCATCCACTGATTAGTGTGTGCCTGAGACGTCAAGGTGAGATCGTATTAAACCGCAGTCTAGGACATGCTTCAGGAAACTCTGCGGATGGTTTAGCCCAAAATGCCGTGATTGCAAATCCAGATACCCCCATTTGCTTATTTTCAGCATCTAAAATGATTACCGCCATCTTGATCCACATGTTAGACGAAACAGGTGAAATCAACTTATTGGACCCCGTCAGCTACTACATCCCTGAATATGCACAAAATGGCAAACGTCGTGCCACGATCTTTCATTTACTATCGCATCGTGGCGGCATTCCTCGTATAGAAATGGAAGTCACGCCAGAATTGTTATTTGATAAAGATCAAATTTTGCAATATCTCTACGCCGCACAACCGATTTCTCCAGCAGGTTCTCATTTAGCCTATCATGCGGTTACAGCAGGTTATATTTTAGGAGAGTTAATCGAACGGGTCACTGGACAAGATATTCGACAATTCCTGCATGAACAAATTGAAAAACCCATGAATATGCCGTTTTTCAACTACGGATTAAAGCCTGAATACCAAGATCAAGTGGCACTCAATTATCCAACAGGCGTACATCCGAAATTAGGAACTGATTTATATTTAAATCATGTCTTAGGAGGCGGACTACAACTTGCTGTGGATGTCACCAATGATCAGCGTTTTATGAATACCGTTTGTCCTGCAGGTAATATTTATACCAGTGCTGAACAGGCCAATCGCTTCTTTGAAATGCTTTTAAATGGCGGAGAATATCAGGGCAAACGGATCATGAGCCCAGAAACAGTTTTCCGTGCAACGCTACCCACCTCAACCACCAATATTGACCGTACCTTACTTGCTCCTATGCGTTATGCTTTGGGGCCAATGCTGGGCAGTAATCCTTTGGGTATTTTTGGCCCAATGACAGGTCAAGCTTTTGGGCATCTAGGGTTTTCCAATATTTTATGTTGGGCTGATCCTGAACGTGATATTAGCGTCAGTATTTTGAACACAGGCAAAGCGGTCATGGGAACTCACATTCCTGCACTGGCTCAAACGCTTTATCAAATCTCCAACAACTGCCCAAAAATCCCGAAACAACAACGTCGTGCTTTGTTTGGAACTGATCGTACTGAAACAGAATTGGTTTAAATCTCATTCATAGAATATGAAAAAGCCCTAAGATCACTCTTAGGGCTTTCCCATTGCGCTGTAGTTTCTTGTTTAGTTATTGTCGGTATCTTATTTATTATGCTTATTGTGCTCACGACACTACTGTCCCATAGTTTAAATTAAATAAAAAAACCTGAGTCTAAATAGTTAAAATATAAGTGCGAACAAACACTTCAACTATAAGGACTCAGGTTTTGTCACATCAGAATACCGTATTTCATCAATTACTCAAACCCATTTTGAGACAAGATTTTGAACGTCTTGCAAA
>WNDP01000070.1 GCA_009912575.1 Acinetobacter bereziniae | reverse complement strand
TAATTCCATTACTTTTTAATCCTTTGAGTATATTCGCATCATAACTCAGTACTACGCCCGACTGTGCAGCAAAAGTGGATAATACATAACCCAACTGATTGCCTTTAATTTGATAAAATTTTTCAGAGGATGTTTTTGTTGATGCTGCGACATTAGGAGTCAGTTGTGCATAAACACCGCCAATACATAAGCATTGTATTAAAACGGCCAAGCTTTGTTTTTTAAACTTCATATGAGCGCCTACTTGTGAATGATTTTCATTTTCAATAATCATTACCCAGTGACTTTTAAAAATATGACAAAAAAAAAATTATTTATTTTCTGATCGGGTCCAGATCCAAAACAAACACAGGCTTAACACTGCCAATATGCTGAGTTTAAGATGCAGATGTAACGAAGACAGAAGCAACATCGTTACGGCCAATACCATGCTCACGGTCATCATCCACTTGCGTGACCGTGAAATGTGCTTAAAACCACCCTGATACTGCGCCATTAAAAGACGCATATAACGGTTTTGATGAAGCCAACGATGTAATCTCGTTGAGCCTCTTGAGGCAAAAAAAGTAGCTAAAAAAAGAAAATCAAAAGTTGGAATGCCAGGCAATACCACACCGATAATCGCGGCAAAAATACATAAAACAGCCAAGATCACACAGATGATCCTGACTAAATGAGATGAATGTATCCGCTTAGTTTGAGGCTCGTCCAAAGACTGAACTCGGCTTTTCCGTTTAGACGAATGGTGATCAAAGAGCGAAAGAACTTTCTTCATTGCTTTAATGGATGTTTTTCAATAACAATCCGAAATAATCAAATGCCTGTCGAGCACCCTCAATAACTTGATCTTGTTGTTGTTGAGAAAGTTCTGCTTGATCTAGCTCAGCAATAAAATGTTTCCAAACTTTTGCTCTCCCCTCAGGATAAGCCGCCAAATTGCGTGCACCAAATTCAGCTGAAAAGCCCAAATGTTGTTGTGCTTGTTTAAACAAAAAGGCTGCACCTAAAGTCGAACCTTCTGAAACATAGATCCAACCTAAGGCTTCAGCAAAGCCAATATCTTCCGTCATTAATTTTAATGACTCGACTTGCTGGTTTAAGTCCTGCAAATCCAGTAAAGCTGACTGTGAACGTCCACGGATATCTAAATCAGAAATCAATGCAGCGACCTCAGCGAGGTCGAATAAATTTTCCACATTTTTTTGAAAATAGTATTGTGCCAAAGTAAATTGAGCATAATGCTCAACATCTTTAAAGACCTGTGCTTGCTCCATCAGTTGGTGCATATATTCATGCTGACTGGCGGTTTCAGTTTTTAAACGGAGTGCAAGACTGTTTAATGCGAATGAAGCGGTCATAAAATTTCTCCAATTTCGGTGATTTAACTGTATTACCCGTTATGTTTTGAAAAACTGACATTGTTTTTCGATTATTTTTTAGTTTTTTCATGATTCGTTTGAATTCTCAGCAAATGATCACTGAAGTACCCTTCAACTTTGACTGGATAACTTAATTCAAGTGCTGTTTTTAAGGTGCTAAAATCGTTTACAGGATATGAACCCGAGACCTTTAAAGATTTGAGATCTGGGTCGATGTCAACATATTGGTGCTGATAACGACCAACTTCTTTCAGCAATTGTTCTAATGGCATTTCAAAAGCCATCACCATTTGGTTTTTCCAAGCTAAAACGTTTGGATCAAGCTTTTGCACGGTACTAAAATGCTGTTCATCAAAACAAATTTGCTCACCAGCATGCACTGTTTTGGTTTGTTTAGAGCGGTTTAAACTGACTTTGACGGCGCTTTCAATGACGCCCAAACAGGTATTATTTTCATTATTCTTTAAATATTGAACATTAAATACAGTGCCCAGCGCCTGTAAATTTGCTGATTCGGTTTCAACAAAAAATGGGCGATAGAGAGCATTTTGTTCTTGGGCAGTGTGGACTTGTATTTCACCATAATGCAAATACAAGCTTCGTTGTTGTGTGGTATAACGCACATCTACTGCACTTTGAGTATTTAATTGAAGTTGAGTTCCATCTTCAAGTTCAACCTGTTTCTGTTGACCTACAGAGGCACTATAATCTGCCCACCATTGGTACTTATAGTCTGTATTCCAAAGCAACATACTGCCAAACCCGAATAAACCCACCACAATGAATAATTTGCTCATGTTAAATTGAGCTTTTTTATTGGCTTGGACGATGAGCTTTTGTCCATCATCGGGAAAGGTATATAAGCCGTTTAACAAACGTTCTGCCTTAGACCATGCAGCTTGGTGCATTGAACTTTGCGTTTTCCATTGCTCAAATTCAGCTTGTTCCGTTTCATTTAATGTGGCTTGTTGAATTTTGATAATCCATTCTGCAGCTTCTTGATAAATTTGCTGATGTTTCATCTCAGCATTCATCCATCAGTGCTAAGCACTGACTTAATACTGTGACTAAATCTCGCATCACTGTTCGTGTTGAAACATTTAAGCGTGTGGCAATTTCTTGTTGGGTGAGGCCGTCTAATTGCGACCATACAAATACCTGATGTTGACGTTCAGGCAATTGATTAAGTAATTGGTTGATCAAGCAAAGAGACTCTATAGCTGACAACTTTTGCTCAGGTGTAATCTCATCAAAGTGTGGACTTGCAGACAGCTCTTCTAAGTAGGCTTTTTCAATTGATTTTCGTTGATACCAGTTAATCAATATTCCCTTTGCCACGGTTGTTAAAATTGCACGAGGCTGATCAAAATATAACTCATCTTTGCGTTTTAAAATGCGCACAAAAGTATCATGGGCTAAATCAGCAGCATCTTCACTGTGATTCAAACGACGCTTTAGCCATTGATACAACCAAGAGTGATGGTGGCGATAAAGCTGAGTAATAGGGTCAGACATACTAAAAAGAGAATGAGAATTATTATTAATATCTTAACAAAAAAATTAGAAAATAGTGACCCCTGTTGTGATTTTCCCGCCTTTTTATGTAAAGCATTTTAATGATGGGCTTAAGTTTGTAAGAACTATGAATTTGTTATTTTGCGCTTAATCACTTGTTGATTTTTAGCTAATCTTTAAACAACCTTTTATACCGAATCAATAGAAAAACTTAATGATAGGAAATGCTGAAAACATATGCATAAATGACTCATCAAAAAAATAGGTCTAGTCAAACTGGCTAATTATTCATACAAATGTTTTTGATATAAATGATTTATATTCAATGAATTTTTGACTATATACCAGAAATCAGGGAAATTTTCTTATTCATCAATGACTTGAAATTTTATACAAAATTGCTCAGCCATTCGAAAATGGCTGAGCAAAATAATGACTTATTGACTAATGGATTGATTCAGTTTTTTAGCGAACTGTTGAAGATCAGCCCGTTGGATTGTGGTTTTACCTTTACTGATGGCTTGGAATTGTTGCGTTGCAGTTTCCTGCATTTTGAGTTTTCCTGATGCTATGTTTTGGTCAAAGCGTTGCATAAGCTCATCAACATATTCTTTCTCAGTCACAATGTGATCACCGCTAGCATCGGTGGCAAAGTATTGCTTATCGCGTGCAGTCAAATAATCTTCAAGAGTGACATAGTTTTTCCCTTGACCATACTGGGTAATGAATTCTTGTGTATTGCTTGGCATAGGCATCGAAATCGGTAATTTCACTCTAAAACCATCATGAGTTGCATTAGTGTTGCCTGATAATTTTGCATCCTCAGCATTGATCAAACCATCCTGATTTTTGTCAAACTCATTGAAGGTTTTTAGACCCGTTTCTTGAAATTCTTTCAAGGTCAATTTTTGATCTTTGTTATTATCCAGAATACCAAAACGTACATGCGCCTGTTTTTCAGACATTTCACGACGCTGTTTAAGCAAGGGTTCTAAGCGTGCTTGCTCAAATTGAATAAACTGCTGTTGAGTAATTTTTTGATTGCCTTTGAACAATTCTGCATAATCTTGAGGATATTGTTTAATCAAACTTGGAGTCGTTTGATCTTTGTTGTTGGGATGATAAAGCATATACAATGCATATGCCTGCTGGTAAACATCCGCTTGCTCTACTGTTTCAGCAATGGTTGATACGGAACTGGTCATTGCTGTGATAGTTGCAATCAAGAGTGCCACTTTTTTTCATGTTTATATCCTTAAATATACGTATTTGCTGGATTAAAAAAATCTTTCTAGCAGGTGATTAAAAAAATTAATATTTAAATTCAATACTTGCAACGACATTACGGCCAGGTTCAGCAGCACGGTCAATGATACTTGCCTGACTTGCTCCAGTAAGCGTACCAACTGCGGCATAATCCCAATAAGTCTTATCAAACATATTATTGAAAGCGACATTGAGCTTGGTAAACTTGTTGACGTTCCAATAAGCAGACAAATCAAAAACGGTATAACCTGCTACATTTTGATATTTAATATCATCTTGATAAGACGTGACGTCCTTAGTTGCCATTCTTCCGCCAACTGCTGTAGCGGTCATACCTAATCCAAATACTTTATTCGGATCATCATAAGCAAACGTCAAGCTTCCCTTTTCTGGTTGAACTGAATTCACACCACTTTTGCCACCATTTTTATTTTTTGCTGAGCCTTTGGTTTTACCCGCAACCAATGCCAAGCTATAGCCATCAGAGTTTGGAATAAACTGTCCTAAATCAATACGCGTAGACAGTTCTCCTCCCCAAATCTGTGCATCAGCTAAATTCTCAGCTCTGTAGTAACCATAAGGATATTGTGGAGTCGTTCCATAGTTGTAGTAGTCGATAAAATCTTTGTATTTGGTATAAAACCCAGTCACATCAAATTTGATGCCATCAATTGATGTATTTCTTAAACCCAATTCAAATGCATCACTGGTTTCTTTTTTCAAGTTAGAATTACCAATGACGATATAACTCGGATTTCCAGGTGTGGTTTGATAAACCCCGCCAATTTCTGTTGGAGATGGGATTCGATTGCCTCTCGAATATTTTAAATAGCTATAATTACTCGGCGTAAATTGATAGCTGGCTGAAAAGCTCGGAGATACGTAGTTATAGTCTTTCGCCTGAACATCGCTATAAGATGTGATCTCAGGTCTAAATTCTTGGCGCTCTATGCGGACAGCAGGTGTTAAAATTAAATCACGTCCCAGCACATCTAGACTAAACTCATCTGATGCATAAGCAGAGTAACGTTTCAATTCAGAGTTTAAGAGATAACCACCTTGATAAATGCTTGAAATCGTTTGACCATTTCGTAAGTCAACTTTAGTACTGGCATATTCTTTCTTATCTGCTGCAATACCATATTTTAACTTTTGATTTTTAAACTCTTTTTTAGCATCTATTTTTAAGCCTGTATTTTTCTCTTTATAGGTTGTTGAGAAATCACGTGCAACTGTTGCACTGTTCATAAAGGCAGTCTCAGTGTCGTTGTTCGACTCCTGATACCATATTTTGCTATTCAACTGATCGAAAAGCAGAAAATCATTTGGTTTGTAAGTATGTAGGATACTGAATTGTGTTCGATCAATATCTTGATGTTGTCTCGCATCACTTTTAAAATTAGAGAATAAGTTTGCAGCAATATCCTTTGTATCAGTTTTTTTCTTATAATAATCAGCGGTAAAATTCAGTTGATGTTGGTCTGATAAATTCCACAATAAACGTGTCAGCACCGCATCTGAAGTCCAATCTGATGGAAATGCGGGAGTTTTTGAGTTCGGCTTGGTTTCATTCCCTTCACGATGTGCGTAGGCGACAAGTGCTTTAACATCATCATTACCTACAGCCCCAGTGACAGACGATAACCATGCTTGATCCGCAGAACTATAACCTACTTTTACTGTCCCTGCGACTGTTTTACCATCCACCAAATAATCTTCTGGTGATTTATTTTTAAATGAAACTCGACCACCGATACCATCTGTGGAAACATCAGTTGTGCCTGAAACAATATCTACTGTGGTGAACATTTCTGGCTCAATATAATCTCGACCAGCACCACGTTTACTCATACTTTTTGGTGGTACATAAGTACTCACCGTTGCATCTGCTAAATCAACCCCATCGACATCCAAACCGATTCTGTTCGCATCTATACCACGGATGTTATAACTACTGGTTCCAGTTCCATCAAAAAATGTTCCGCCCCCTCCAACAGAAAATGGCGCATTCACCAAGGGTAAATATTTCACGATACCCGCCATGTCCGTGACGCCCGTTTGATCCATGTTTTCTCGATTGATGGATGTCCGACTAACAGGTGCGTCATTTTCATACTGTGCATAAACTGTAATCGTAGGTAAAAAATTATATTGATTATCAGCTTTAGATTTTTCTAAATTACGTTCTTCTGCAAAACTGCCTGAACTTGCACCTGCTGCCATCAATGCAAACAAACATAATGATAAATAACGCGGTTTTAACTCCAAACGGTGAGACTTAGCGGTTTGGTAAAGTTCAAAAGGATTTGCATTCATCCGGGAGAAGCCTTTTATTAAAATGATATTGATAATCATTAACCATGTGTATTTTTGCTTTACCCCATCGTAGAAAACTTAATCCCATACGAATTACAAATATACACACAACTTAATAAATGAGAATAATAATCAATTAGATTATTATTTACAACATCATTTTTTTATGTTTGTTCGGAAAAAAACCGATCAGTGACTTGATTGGAGTCCCTAACTATTAATTTATTCTAAATAAAACATGGATTTATTTAACAAAACTTTAAACTAATAGATAGATTTTAATAGATGGGTTTTAAACGAATAAAAAAAGATTCAACAGTTTTTAAAAAACAACATCTTCCATTGAATGGCTGAAATTAAATAACTGGAATTGAGCCACTTATAGGAAGTTATACAATAAAAACAAAAGTACCCTGCTTAGATGGTATTTCGCTCTACAGGTACATCGACTTCCTTATTCTTCTCCACAATTTCTAATAGCTAATTACTAAATGCTTTAACTTTAGGTAATTCATTATTTTTCAAAGAACTAAGATAATAATGTTGTTCACATTTTAAGTACATGTTTTGAAATGGAAGGATAAGCTCACCACTGTATAAGTCCTTTTCAATTAATTTTTTACGCCCCATCGTGATCCCCAAATCGTTTTTTGCCGCCATCAAAGCAAGATCAGAACGATCAAAACTCATTTGTGAAGAATGATCTATATTGACAGCAAAATGCTGCGCCCAACTATTCCATTCATCCGTTCCCGTACCATTGCTCCACGCTTGACAATCATGCAGCAATGTACACTGATTTAAATGTTCGAGTTGATCATAAAGCTTGAATTTTTCCGCATAGCGTGGACTACAAACAGGAATAATATACTCATCCATAAGATATTGATAATTCAATTGAAAAGCTGGCTGGTTATCAAAATACAGGGCGAGATCAATGCCTGTTCGTTGAAAATTTACGTTTTCATTGCCTGTCAAAATTGAAAGCTCAATATAAGGATAGCGTTGAATAAAATCTGGCAAATGAGGCAATAACCAACACTGAGCGATTGATGGTCTTGCATAAACAGTAAGTGATCCAACAAGCGACTGATTTTGAAGTGCTTTAATTTCAGTATTGAGGGAGTCTAATGAAGACTGTAAAGCATAAAGAATACGAGTTCCTTCGGCGGTTAATTTCACTTTACGATGCAGACGTAAAAACAGTTTGATTTCAAGTTCTTTTTCTAACTGGTTTATTTGATGACTCACAGCACTCGGGGTCAAAAACAACTCTTCAGCGGCCAAAGCAAAAGATTCATGCCGCGCTGCAACTTCGAATGTATAAAGCTTGGAAAGTTGAAAACCCATTAGATTTTTATGTGCGTTGTTCATGCATTTTTCCTGAATCTATAGTCCCTAATCAAATGCTTTTTCTGTGACATTTATCTTATTCATAGTGCATCAATCATCTAAAAATCTAAACGTATTTAGGTTAATTTTCGAATGAATTATTTTAACCCATGGATAAAATTTCATCGTTTGACGGATTTCGGTACTTTAACTTCAATAGGTGTATCCATTACATTTATCGAAGGGACGCATGGTATGGAAACCAACTTCTTGGATGTCACGATACTATTGACCAGTATCGCTTTAATCATTTTTACAATTCTAAAATTTAAATTACACCCTTTTTTAGCCTTATTGCTTGCCAGTTTCTTTGTCGGTGTTGCAATGAAAATGTCGCCTATTGAAATGATTAACGCCATTGAAAATGGAATTGGAAGTACGCTGGGCTTTCTTGCTACCGTGATCGCACTCGGCACCATTTTAGGCAAAATGATGGAAACTTCAGGAGCAGCCGAACGCATTGCACTGTCTTTACAACGCTGTCGATGGCTATCTAGCGATGTCGTTATGGTGCTGATTGGCTTATTTTGTGGCATTACCTTATTTGTAGAAGTTGGAGTGGTGCTGCTCATCCCACTGGCATTTTCAGTTGCGCAACAGACCAATACCTCTTTATTTAAATTGGCAATTCCATTATGTACGGCGTTAATGGCGGTTCATTGCGTCGTTCCACCTCACCCAGCAGCACTTTATGTCACCAATGCATTGGGTGCTGATGTAGGTACTGTAATCATTTTTGGCTTAATTGTCGGCTTGATCGCTGCACTTGTCGGTGGTCCATTGTTTTTAAAGCTACTGGGGCAAAGCTTACCTTTTAAGCCTGTACCCACAGAATTTTCCAAACTGACACTCAAACAAGCGCATTCACTTCCTTCATTAAAAATAACACTGTTCACTGTTTTTCTACCGATTGCATTGATGTTGGTCAAAACAATTGCTGAACTAAATCCAACCATTCACAGTCAGCTTTCACAATTTTTAGCTTTTATTGGCAACCCTATTACAGCCATGTTCATCGCCGTATTTGTCGCTTATTACACCCTTGGCTTACACCGTAATATGGACATGGGAAGTATATTAAAAGCAACTGAAAATTCATTTTCATCGATCGCAAATATTCTATTAATTATTGGTGCTGGTGGTGCATTCAATAGTATTTTAAAAGCCAGTGGATTAGCTGATTCAATGGCCTTGATGTTGACCCATTTACATATGCATCCGATTGTATTGGCTTGGTTGGTCGCACTTATTTTACATGCAGCTGTAGGCTCCGCAACTGTTGCGATGATGGGTGCAACTGCTATCGTTGCCCCGATGTTATCGCTCTATCCTGAGATTAGCCCTGAAATCATGGCTATTGCGATCGGCTCAGGCGCAATTGGTTTTACCATCGTTACAGACTCTCTATTTTGGTTAGTTAAACAATATTGTGGTGCAACTTTAAATGAAACATTTAAGTATTACACCTCTGCTACATTGCTTGCCTCAGTAACTGCACTGGGCTGTACTTTTTTACTTTCACACTTTATTTAAGTCTTTAGGAATATCTTTATGGATGCTACACAAATCGATCAACTCGTCACTCAATATCCTATAGTTACAGATCTAATTTCGTTGAAAGAAACTGTATGGTTCAACCCAGATTTTACTTCACTTGTAGACGGACTACCTTATGTTGGGCTAAATCAACAGGATATTGATGATGCCAGTGAACGCTTAACACGTTTCGCCCCGTACTTAATGCGTGCCTTTCCAGAAACGGCGCATTCCAAAAGCATCATAGAATCAGAATTGGTAGCTATTCCCAAGATGCAACAACAATTAGAACAACATTTTAAACAAGTGATTCAAGGGCAACTCTGGCTAAAAAAAGACAGTCATCTCCCCATATCTGGTTCAATTAAAGCCCGAGGGGGGTATTTATGAAGTGCTTTATCATGCAGAAAAGCTGGCCATTCAAGCTGGACTGTTAAATATAGAAGATGACTATGCTCAACTGGATAGCCCTGCGTTTAGAGCATTCTTTAGCCAATACAGTATTGCCGTTGGTTCCACTGGAAATCTAGGTCTTTCGATAGGGATCATGAGTGCCAAACTAGGCTTTGATGTAACTGTACACATGTCAGCAGATGCACGCCAATGGAAAAAAGACAAGTTACGAGCGCACAATGTCACAGTGATTGAGTATGCCGAAGACTATGGCGTTGCAGTTGAGGAAGGCAGAAAATCGGTAGAGAATAATCCACATTGTTTTTTTATCGATGATGAAAATTCACAAACATTATTCTTAGGTTATTCAGTTGCTGGACAACGCTTAAAACAACAGTTAGATGAAAAAAATATTGTGGTAGATCAAAATCACCCACTATTTGTCTATTTACCATGTGGTGTAGGTGGAGGGCCCGGAGGTGTGGCATTTGGTTTAAAAATGGCATTTGGCGATCATGTACATTGCATTTTTGCCGAGCCGACCCATTCTCCATGTATGTTACTTGGGGTTGCTACAGGATTGCATGATGAAATTTCAGTTCAAGCATTAGGCATTGATAATATTACTGCCGCTGATGGCCTTGCTGTTGGGCGAGCTTCAGGTTTTGTTGGACGTGCCATGCAACGATTACTGGATGGGTTTTATACTTTGAGCGATGAAACCATGTATCGATTATTAGGTATGCTCAATGATACTGAGCAACTTAAATTGGAACCTTCAGCATTGGCTGGCATGCTTGGACCGATTTTGACCAATCAATATCAATATTATGCAACCCTGCATCAGTTTAGCCAACAGCAATTAGCACAAGCCAATCATATTGTTTGGGGGACTGGCGGAGGTATGGTTCCTGAAGAAGAAATGGATAAATATTTGGCTCAGGCAAGCGTGTTCAACACCAAAGGATAATCAATGCTGTGCCTTGCAATTCGATTTGATCATTTTTAAATTCAATCATGCTGTCTAGGGTTAGATCCATTATTCCATGATCGGATATAACCCTTTGCTTTATTCTCTTTTGAACTGATTAAACAATGCCACCATTAACTCGAAGCACTTGGGCATTTACCCAATTACTTGCGTCACTGACAGCAAAGTCTAAAACAGCAGCAATGTCTTCTACTGTTCCTAAACGTTCTAAAGGTGCAGCTTTACTCAGTTGTTCAATTAATGCGTCGCTCTTACCCTCTAAAAAAAGTGCTGTGGCTGTAGGCCCAGGAGCAATGGCATTGACCGTAATATTCTTACCTCTTAATTCTTTGGCTAAGATTGTCGTTAAAGATTCAATCGCTGCTTTTGAAGCGGTGTAAACACCATAACCTTCAAGTTTCATGCCGATGACACTGCTGGATAAATTAATAATTTTTCCCCCATGGGCTAATTTTTTTGCTGCTTCACGCATGGTATATAATGGGCCTTTGATATTGATTGCTAAAACTTGATCAATACTGTCATCATCTAAATCCTCAATTTTATTTAATTTCAAAATCCCAGCATTATTAATCAGCACATCGATCTGACCATAACTTTGAATAATCTCATCAAATAATCGAGTAACTTCAGCGGAATTGCTGATATTGGCCTTATATATACTCGCTGTTCCACCTAAGGCCTGAATACTTTGCTGAACCTGAATGGCCTCTGCATCGTTATTGGCATAATTAATCATAATCTTATGCCCCTGTTGCGCCAGTAAACGTGCTGTAAATGCACCGATCCCTCTTGAGGCGCCTGTTATGAGGATGACTTTTTGTTGACTTGCTTGTGTTGTTGTATTCACGCTGTTCACCTTTTTCATAAAATTTATGATTCAATAAGGCTGATAATACTGTTCATTCAAAACATGATAATCTCTTTAATTCTGGCATCTTTATCCGAATAATCCGAACAAAGGACATCTAAGATGGACAAGTTAAATGCAATGACAGCATTTATACATGTGGTTGAACAGCAAAGTTTTACCAAAGCAGCGCAAATCTTAAATCTGCCTCGCTCAACACTGACAGATGCAATTAAACAATTAGAATCACAATTAAATACACGTCTATTGTTTCGAACCACACGGCAAGTTAGAACGACTCATGAGGGACAGATTTATTATGAGCGTTGTAAACATATTCTTGATTATATTCATCAATCCGATCATGACTTTCTTCATGCAAAGCCACAAGGTGTACTGAATATAGAAGTACATGGCGTTTTTGCAGCACATTTTATTTTGCCAAAATTAGCCAATTTTTTAACTGAATTTCTGCAGATACAATTACAGCTCTCTGAAGGTGATCGTTATGTCGACCTCATTAAAGAAGGGATTGATTGTGTAATTCGTATTGGTCAACTCAACAACAGTGAGTTAATTGTTAGGCATCTCGGAAATATTCAACAGGTCACTTTAGCCAGTCCTCAATATTTGGAACGCTATGGTACGCCCCAAAGCCTAGGCGATCTCAATCAACATTTTATGGTGGGTTTTTACTCAACAGCACGACAAAAACCAATGCCTCTTGAATTTATGGTGAATCAAGAAATTCAAACATATGATTTAGCAACCAAGATCCAAGTCAATGGTGCCAATACATATACCGCAGCAGCCTTAGAACATTTTGGCATTATTCAAGTTCCACAATATGGCCATCTTGCTCAGATCGAACAAGGCAAACTTGATCAAATCTTGACAGAATACCCCGTACCGCCACTTCCAGTATCCTTGCTCTATGCTTCAAAAACGCTCATTTCACCCAAACAAAAAGCCTTCATTGAATGGATTGTTCAATTGTTTAAGAACAATCCTTTGCAGTGAATAGCATTCAGTTAAAAACGCATTATGAATAGGTATTTAAAAGCATATAAATTACATCAGTTTAACGACGAATAATCATGTTGGTTGCTGTTGCATGCGCATAAAGCTTCCCTGCTTCATCACGCAGATAGCCTTCTGAAATGACTAAATTCTTCCCAATATTTATCACTGTCCCTTCAGCAATCAATTTTTGATTAAATGGCATTGGTCGACACATTTTTATAGCAAGATCAGTAGTTCCATATCCTTCTCCTGCTGCCAAAACTGTATGGGTAGCACAACCTGTCACCGAATCCAGTACGGTTGCTGCAAAACCACCATGTACACCTCCTAAAGGATTAGTATGGCGTTCATCTGCAATAGCAACAAATACAACTCGACCAAATTCAACTTCACCAGTTTCTTGCATTCCCATCGTTTTCGCAATCCCAGGAGCTTGTACCAGTCCTTTTTGAAATGCTTGCATAAT
Source organism: Acinetobacter bereziniae (assembly GCA_009912575.1). Taxonomy (GTDB): domain Bacteria; phylum Pseudomonadota; class Gammaproteobacteria; order Pseudomonadales; family Moraxellaceae; genus Acinetobacter; species Acinetobacter bereziniae_A. The sequence continues at coordinate 10,380 of WNDP01000070.1, read as the reverse complement.
TTCTAAACCAGTCATATTGAGCGGATTCATAGATCGTCCTATTAAAAAATTAATTTAAATTATTCAGTTATTGAAGAAAGGTTGATTGCTCAGGAGATAAACCAATTTTTACTTTGGTTTGCGCTACAAGTTCAGTTTCATCGGTATTATTGGGATGAAAATCGAATTGGTAATACATCAAAAATTGAGGAATGAATTTTCGATAGGCTTCTACAGCAAAGCCTGCGAATTTCGTCCACGACTTAACATTCAACAATTGTTTGTCTCTAGACATCAAAATCAGTTGATAAACATTTGAAATTGTTGTGATTAAGAGCAGACTAAAGGTAAAAATAGCAACACGAGGAATATAAGCATCTAAGCCTTTGCCATATAAATATTCGTACATATCATATGCCACAGCCTTATGTTCGGTTTCTTCCACGCTGTGCCATAGCCATAAATTTCGAATGGTGGTATCCGTCATCATCTCATTGACATTTTTCATCATTTCCACCACTAAAACCGCTGTGTAATGTTCCAGACCAACGGTAACCAACAAATTCCACTTTTTCGGAAAAATCCGCTCAATGACTTTCAGTATCACCCCTGTCGCTTTTTCTAAAGATTCAGGATCTAAGCCATGTTGTTGTGCGCTGAGATGAAAAGCATGGTGTTCTTTAGAGTGCATGGCCTCTTGACCGATAAAAGCGCCAATATCACGATCTAATTTTGGATTGCTTTTTACTTTGTCTCTTAATGCACGCACTGAACGAACAAAATAAGACTCACCTTCTGGAAACAAAGTGGAGAGTCCTGTGAAGTAATGAGTAAACGTGGGTTCATTATTAAACCAATACTTAGGCATATCCTGAAACTCATAATCCATACGACGTACTGGAAATGATGCAGGTGTTTTTTGCTTTGATTTTTCTATCACCGCTGATGTAGACATGACTCACCTCAAGAATTTTATAGTAAAATTACAAGTTCCAAAAAGGAACTTAATAATTAAAATAGTGAGCATCTTCTCAACTGTCAATCAAGTGAATGCCTGATTTATAGAGATTGTCCTTAAATGATAGCCTTGTTCCTAAAAAGACAAATCAAGTTTCACCAAAATGCGATTACATGAAATAAATCACCTAATACAACAAAATCGGTTCATTCAAATGTAGGCTAAGATTGATTAAAGAGATTGGAGAAATCTGAGCAATGCGTTTAAAACGCAAATAACGATACTCAACAATTTTAGAGTCAATATCGCTATTTACGTTGCAGGGAGATATTTTTTAAAATTAAACAGCAAATTTATTCAACAATTACGATTATGGCAAATGATTTACACCTGACCATAACTTCATATCTATCTTTTTTTAAACAAAATTCAATAACTTAAGTGTTTTCTCTTTTACTTAAAAAATATGATATGTTGACCTTAAGAATACTTCATAAACTTTACTATGTTTGCCCTAAAGACAATTCATTTAGAAAAAAAATCTCAAACGAAAATCAAATTATTCTGTTGTTTGATATGGATTCATCTTGTCCATGTTTATACCCTTTGCTGTACACCATGAAATTTCTCAGATTTCAAAGTATCTCTACGCAGCATGCAGATTTGATAGCATTAAAATTTTGGTACGATTTTTGGTTTGAAAAGTTTGCTACGTCCTTTTGTGAATCTTTCTATTCGACATGCTACAACTTTGAAATCATTCAAAGTGAAATTGATAATTTCATTATCTATTTAGAAAACAACAAAAAATTTGAAAGTAATCTTATAAGATTAAGAAATGCAGCACATACTAACTACACTACAATTGGCCATAGAATTAGATCCTTTTTAAAGTTTTACAGCTTTTTAATTGATGAATATCTAACTATCCAATCTCAACCACAACTTTCATTGAAGGAAATCCAAAAAATTAAAGAAAACTTAAATAAATATATGACTATAAAGAAAAAAATTATAAACAACTTTTCAAAGTCTAATAAAACAATTAAAAGTGAAATCAATTATTCGTTCAAAAGTATGAATGATGAGATGATTAAAGGATTGTATTTAATTATCTCACCGAGCAATTCTAATAAATACAATATCTTAAATCCATTTGAGTCAAAAAACGTACAACTCAGAAACTTTCTGATCATACATCTCATGCTTAATTATGGTCTTAGAATTGATGAGCTTATGCTACTAACAATCAATTCTATTAAAAAATCAATTCAGAATCATAACTTTAGTTTAATTATTACAAACACAGATGATGAGTTTGATGATCGTTCGAAAAAGCCAAAAATCAAAAATGAGTATTCTTATCGAGTAATTAAGCTCCAAGAAAGAGACTATAAAATTCTTCAAATCTATATAAATGAAATCCGAAAAGAAATTCCTTCACAGATCCTATTTACTTCTTTAAAGCCACCCTACTCTGCTTTAAGTTATGCCAGTATTAAAAAAATATTTGATAAGGTAGACTCATCACTAAAAGCCCTGTTACCAAATTGTTTTGATACTTCGAGCTATGATTCAATAGAACGGCTAACGCCACATGTATGTAGACATTCTTGGGCCTATATGATGTTAAGCTTCTCTTTTGAGAAGTATAAAAAAGAAAATGTTAGTCACTCTGATATTAAACAAAGTGTAAATGATGCTCTGCTAAAAGCGCAGGATGATCTAAGAGCCTTAGGTGGGTGGTCACTACAAGTACAATGCCCATATATTATGGTAAACGCTTTATTGTAGAGCGTGCTAACTTTATGAATTTAGCTCGGATCATAGATTCCAGTATTAAATTATGATTGATAAAAATATGCCTCAACTTAGTCTAGATTTTGAAAAAAATGATAATAGTCCTAATGAGTTTATGATTTTCCATGATGCTGACCTTAGGCTCATAGAGGCTATGTATACACCAGCAATGATTAAATTTCTTAGAGCAGATAAATTTGATAGTAAATTTATTCAAACATCTAATGATGTTTGGACTTTTACCTACTCTAAGTTAAATCCAATTCAGCCCTCATTTTTAAAGTCTTGAGCAATGCCTGATTACGGAGCAATTGCAGATTTTTATCTCCTAGACTATTCACAAACTGCTGTGTTGCATCATCAAGCATCTCGATTTTTTCTTCAGTCAATGTATAGGGTTTCATATCAGCCCACCATTCTGACATCGGCTCACCCAAATGATGCATCGCCGCTTTAAACCCTTGTTGGTTTGCCAGTTGCATGTTGAGATATGGCCCAAAGATTGCCCATCGTAGTCCTGGCCCATTGGTGATTGCGGTATCAATATCTTCTGCACTACACACGCCTTCAGAAACCAAATAAAATGCTTCTCTCCAAATCGCCGACTGTAAACGGTTTGCAACGTGCCCCTTCACTTCCTTTTGGATCAAAATCGGCTTTTTCCCCAATAATTGATAAAACTCATAAGCATCCTGTATAAACGAAGCTTGTGTTTTCTCTCCACCGATAATCTCTACAAGAGGTAATAAATGCGGAGGGTTAAAAGGATGACCAAGCACAATTCTTTCTGGGTGTACACAATCTTGTTGAATATCTGAGATTTTTAAACCCGATGAACTGGACGCGATTATGGTATCTACGGGACAATTTTGTGTGAGTTGCACATACAGTTGTTTTTTTAGATCAATTCGTTCTGGACCATTTTCTTGAATAAAGTCGGCATCTTTTACTGCATCCGTAATATTTTGATAAAAACTTAAATTGTTCAAAAGCCCTGTAATATAACTTTCCGAATCACCCTGTTTTTGTTCTTCTAATTCAAATAGATCGAGTAAATAGGTTTGAACTCTAGTGGTCAAATTAAGCGCTGCATCTGGTGCAGGATCAAATGCACTGACCTGAAATCCTTTACTCAGATAAAAAGCAGCCCAACTTGCACCAATTACGCCCGTACCGATAATGGCCACTTTATTGACTGATTTCATATATACACTTCCTCTTATCCTTGAAAAATGTTGGGACTGTCTTGATATTTAATAGTGAAAAATAATGCTTTTATAGCGGCAAAACTTGCTCAAATTTGTGGAGGAATTTATCCTCCACAAAGAATAATGATGAATAAGCAGATTGTTCCGCAGCGATATTAACGGCTAGAAGGGATAATTATGATTGGATGAATATTGACACTATTGCGCTGTATAACCGCCATCCATCACCACAGCTTGCCCCGTGACACCTGCTGCTTTTTCACTGGCTAGAAAAATTGCATAATCTGCGATTTCTTCAACATTGAGTAAACGTTTTTGTGGCACTATGGCTAAAATAACGTCCTCAAGTGCGCTTGTTTCACTGACATTACGAGTTTTTGCCAAATCTTTTATTTGACCACGAACCAAAGGCGTATCTACATAGCCCGGACATAATGCATTGACGGTAATGCCATCTCGTGCAGACTCTAAAGCTGCCACTTTCGTTAAACCAATCACTCCATGTTTCGCACTGTTATAACCTGCTTTTCCAGCAAAGCCGATTAGACCATTGATCGAAGCCATGTTGATAATACGACCATATTTTTGTGCTTTCATGATTGGAAATACATGTTTAATTCCAATAAAAGAACCTACCAACATTACATTTAAAAGCTTTTGATAAATATCTGTTGGGAATTCTTCGATTGAAGCAACATGTTGAAAACCGGCATTATTAATCAGAATGTCTAAACGCCCATAGGTCTTTTGCGTTAACTCAATCGCTGTAGCATAAGCATCTTCATTGGAAACATCACAAGGGGCAGATAAAGCTTCAAATCCATCCTTTTGTAAAGCAAGAACGGCTTCATTGCATTTATCCGCATTCATATCAGAAATGACGACTTTTGCCCCTTCAAGCGCAAACTTTTTAGCGATTTCAAGCCCAATACCACTTGCTGAACCTGTGATAAATGCAACTTTATCTTTGAGAAGTTGACTCATGATTGACTCCCTGTGTTGCTTCTTAAATATAAACTTAGACGATACCAAACCATGTAAATGCTGCAATCGCAACAAACACGGCAATCGTTTTAATTACAGTAATGGCAAAAATATCTTTATACGATTGTTTATGGGTAAGTCCTGTTACGGCAAGTAAAGTAATGACTGCACCATTATGAGGTAAGGTATCCATCCCTCCAGAAGCCATAGCAACGATACGGTGCATCACTTCAGCAGGAATTCCCATTGCAGCAATTGCGGCATTGTACTGATCAGCCATTGCACTTAACGCAATACTCATACCGCCTGAGGCTGAACCTGTAATCCCTGCTAAGACAGTGGTCGTAACTGCACCATTGACCAATGGATTGGAAAAAGTATGTCCCAAAGCATGACTAATCACAGCAAAACCTGGCAAAGCCACAATGATTGCCCCGAAGCCATACTCAGATGCAGTGTTCATCACCGCAAGTAAAGAGCCGCCAATGCTTGCGTTTACACCCTCTTTAAAGCTGGTAGATACACGGCGGTAATCAAACATAATAGCGGTAATAATCCCGACAATTAATGCTAAACCCACTGCCCAAATCGCTGATGTTTTAGCAACATCAACAGTATAGTTAGCCAGTCCAATTGCATTGAAATCAAAGCCGTTTGGATACCATTGTTTAATCGCAGTGGATAAATATTTATTCATCACTGCCACTAAGATCAAAGGCACAAATGCCATGAATTGACGTAGTCCAGAACCATTATCCTGTTGTTGAGATTGACTTTCGAATTGTTGTAGCTCTGCTTCAGTCAGCGTGATCCCCGATGTGAATCCATCACCACGACGTGCAGCAACACGACGACGCCATTCTAGATAGTAAGCCTACGCCCAAGACAAAAATGGCTCCAATAATTCCTAAAAATGGTGCGGCATAAATATTGGTTCCAAAAAACGTGGTTGGAATGACGTTTTGGATTTGAGGTGTGCCTGGTAAAGCATCCATCGTAAACGAAAAAGCACCCAGTGCAATTGTGCCTGGAATCAAACGTTTTGGAATATTGGCTTGTCTAAATAATTGGTTTGCAAATGGATAAACTGCAAAAACCACCACAAATAAACTCACACCACTATAGGTGAGAATTGCCCCCAAAAGCACAACAGTGAGCATGGCATTTTTAGAGCCAATAAGTTGAACAATGGTTTTAGCAATCGACTCTGCGATACCTGACATTTCAACAACTTTACCAAAAATCGCTCCGAGTAAAAAAACCAGGAAATAATCTTTAATAAAGCCGACCATTTTTGGCATAAATACACCAGAATAAAATGGCAAAACGTTGGCTGGGTTGATCAGTAAGACGGCGAATAAGGCACAAATCGGTGCCATGAGAATCACAGAAAATCCTCTGTAGGCGGTATACATCAACAGCCCAAGAGAAAGTAAAATTATACCCAGTTCCCACATATTTTTACTCCGTCCTTAAAGAATATATGTCAAAAATCAACCTTGTTTTTTTATCTCAAATCACAACAAGGTTTGCTCATTCATCGATATAAATGAGTCAGTAAATGCATAAAACGGATAGCTAGAGAACTTTAACTGCTTAAAAAAATAGCTTTTATAAATCATTTAGACTTATAAATTGGAATATCCATTTCCAAATCATCAATAAAACTATAATCCAAATTCATACAGGTATTCTTTGAAAATTTTTATCAGTTAATATGAAAAGCTCATGAATAGAAATATATTTCACTTAATGATGCTGCAATCCATGCACTCATAAAAAACAAGCCAATGATTTTGAAGATCATTCACATGAAACGATGTTTTCAGCGAGACTCAATATTTAGATTAACTGGACCAAGATTAAGACATAAATGTTTTTTACAATTAAAACATCAACTTAAAAATAAATAATATTGTTGCTTTGGTGGTTGTACTTGTGATGCTGTTGAGATCAAGCCTCTTGATGTTCTTTTTATTATGTTCTGTCATTTGATGAGTCTAATTACTCATTTTAAAATCAAAAAGACTGAGATTAGCGTATTATAGTCATATAAATCAGTCAGGTTAACTTATGACACTCAAACAATTAAAAGCATTTCTCGTCCTTGCTCGAACATTGAATTATGCCAATGCCGCCAATGAGCTTTGCTTGAGCCAATCTGCTTTAAGTCTAAGTATCAAAAGCTTAGAGGATGAGCTGGGTGGTAAGCTATTTAAACGGAATACCCGTCGTGTCGACTTAACCGCTGAAGGAAATGCATTAATTCCGTTTGCTCGAAAACTTTTAGCCAACTGGGAGGATATGGAAAGAGACGTCAAGCAACGTTTTAAACTGCATCGTGGGACACTTAATATTGCCTCAATGCCCTTTGCAACACATGCAGTATTGCCTGCTGTACTCAATGAATTTAACAAGCATCATCCCAATATCAATTTTTCTATTCATGATATTCCCAATGAGAAAATCATTGAAAAAGTGCAAGAAGGTATTTTTGAAATTGGCATTTGCTTTGAACCTCAACACAATGATCAGTTGATTTTTAAACCCTTTTTCAATGAAGATTTTTTAGCCTTAGTGCCTAAAGATCATGTTCTTGCCCAACATAAAACAGTGACATGGCATGAGCTATGTTCTTATCCATTTATAACACTGCAAAAACCATCAATTATTCGACACGTGGTTGAAGAAAAATGTACTCAAAATAATTTGATTTTGGATTTAAAAATTGAATGCCATCAAATCAGCTCTCTTTCCCATTTTGTTGCTTTTGGCATGGGTGTCAGTGCAATTCCATGACATTTTCAAAATTACATCGACAAAGAAAATAATGTTTTGCTCGAAATTGAAGATGGGCAAGTCAACCTTCCCGTTGGCATTATCTATAAAAAAGATTTAGAACTATCCAATATCTCGGACTCAATTTATTGAGACGATATTGGGACAGCAGTTTTAAATACTCGTCACAAAAAATAAAAGTCACTGTTGCTAAAGATCATTAGATTAATGAGTTTTACTCATTAGGCGTTTGAAAGAATCAATTTCTAAAATAATTTATGCAATGCTAATAATAATGACTCTAAAGGACATAGAGTTAAAACGATGAACAAAGTTGTCGCGAATGCACGTGAAGCTTTAGCTGACGTAGTTGCCAACAACCAAACTTTCGCTGTGGGTGGATTTGGACTATGTGGTATTCCTGAAGCATTGATTGATGCCCTAAAAGAAATAGGTGTAACAGGCTTAACCTGTATTTCAAACAATGCTGGCGTTGATGATTTTGGTCTAGGTAAACTTTTACAAACCAAACAGATTAAAAAAATGATTTCATCTTATGTGGTTGAAAATAAAGAATTTGAACGTCAATATTTAAACGGTGAGCTTGAGGTTGAATTAACCCCTCAAGGGACTTTGGCTGAAAAACTCCGTGCGGGTGGTTCAGGTATCCCTGCATTTTTCACCCAAACAGGTGTCGGTACTTTGATTGCAGATATTGCTTTGGTGAAAGCCTATAAAGCAGATAAAGCAGGCAATCTGGTTTTCCGCAAAACTGCACGTAACTTTAATCCAGAATGCGCCATGGCTGGAAAATTTACCATCGTTGAAGTTGAAGAAATTGTTGAGATTGGAGAATTAGATCCTGATTCAATTCATCTCCCAGGAATTTATGTCAACCGTATCGTCTTGAATGCACAGCCTGAAAAACGAATTGAACAATTGACATTGAAAACGGAGGTTTAATCATGGCTTGGACGCGTAATGAAATGGCTGAGCGTGCTGCTCAAGAACTTGAAGATGGCTTTTATGTCAATTTGGGTATTGGTTTACCGACCTTAGTGGCCAACTACATCCCTGAACATATCGATGTCTGGCTTCAATCAGAAAATGGCTTGTTAGGAATTGATGAATTTCCAACTCAAGAAACTGTAGATGCCGATTTAATCAATGCAGGTAAACAGACTGTCACTGCACGTAAGGGTGCTGCATTTTTCTCTAGTGCTGAATCTTTTGCCATGATTCGTGGTGGTAAAGTGAACATTGCCATTTTAGGTTCGATGGAAGTTTCCGAAAAAGGTGATTTAGCCAACTGGATGATTCCTGGCAAGAAAGTTAAGGGCATGGGAGGTGCGATGGATTTGGTTGCCGGTGTTCAAAAAGTTGTGGTTTTGATGGAACACTGTGCCAAAGATGGCAGCCCCAAAATTGTCCCAGAATGCTCACTGCCACTTACGGGCAGATTGGTTGTCGATCGTATCATCACTGATCTAGGTGTTATGGACATCACAGCGCAGGGCGTCGAATTGGTTGAACTCGCGAAAGATGTCAGCATTGAGCAAATCAAAGCAGCAACAGGTGTCGAGTTAATCGCCACCCATTTTCAAGCGTCTTTTTTCGATCAAGTTAAATCACCACACAAACAGGTGCTTTCCAACTAGTTTTGACCATTATTGCCCCACTTCAAATAAGCTTCACGCTGACTTAAACGTTCATAATAATTTTGAACATGCGGAAACGCTATTTTTTCAAATGGTGTTAAGTACCAACGCTGCACAGACAAGCCAATCACAATATCCGCTAAAGAAAAGCGCTGCCCTGCGACATAAGCTCCTGTTTTTTCTAATTGTTGATCTAGGATCTGCATGTGTTTGCTCCATGCTTGAATACTTTGCTCTACCCTTTCTAAATCTTGGTGTGCTGGTGAATGACGAACCAGATGCATCAAGGCATAAGTCCAACTGTTGTTTAATTCAATCCCTTGCCAATCAATCCACTGATCCACTTCTGCACGTTGCTTGGCATCCAAAGGATAAAGGTGTTGCCCATTATATTGGTTAGCTAAGTATCGAATGATTGAGTTCGATTGCCAAAGCACAAAATCATCATCAATTAAAACAGGGATGGTCGCATTGGGATTCAGCTTTAAAAATGTGGTTTCTTGAGTGGATTGAAAGCCACGCCCCCAATCTTCACGCTCATAAGAAATATTGAGTTCATCACACAGCCAAAGTAATTTTCTGACATTGATTGAATCAGCTCTTCCAAGAATTTTTATCACAGACCATCTCCTATCCAACGCAAATAATATAGCTGAAAATGACAAGAAATATCGGTGTTAAAGAAAGCAAGCTACTAAAAATATGTGATTTAAAAACTTAAACCAATCGCACGAATATAAGACTAATCCGATGTGTTAGCATCGTCAAAGGATTGAAAAAAAATAGAGATAAATATATTGAGCGTTTTAAAGCTTAATTGGTGATCGCTTCACAGAGTACCAAGGCTACAATTGATAATTGATGACGATCATTAAAATTTAAATATGCGGATAAAAATATCGTAATTATTCAGCATAGATCATGTGATCATTCTATTGAGTAAATAAATGATGCCCAAATGTAGCTAAAAAGTATTTTTAACCAATATTGTCATTCATAAACAATACAATGACCT
>WNDP01000007.1 GCA_009912575.1 Acinetobacter bereziniae | reverse complement strand
GGCGGTCTGGCAGGTTGTTTCTGTAAAAATATCCAACGTTATAGAGGTTGCCTTGTTCGCCTGTATAGTACATCTGGAAGTCGTGTTGAGCGCTATCGCCATTCGACATCCACGCAGAGTTGGTACTAACAGTGAAGTTCTTTGAAAGTTGACTAGAAATACTGATCACAGGCCCGGTATGCTTTTCTCGGTCTAACTCATCTGTGTTGTTGAGCAAGGTGACTCTACGATCATCAAAATAATAACTTTGACCAACACTTGCTCTTAAGCGCTCTAAACCGACAGTGTCAAATAGGCTATAACTAACACCTAAAGAGAGGAAGTTGTTATCTTCAAGGCGGTCATGACCATAAAAACGGTATGGACTGAACAATTGATCGTAGCTGATTGATGCAGTGGTTGAATCAAAGTTTGGATAACCAGTTTGGTTTTTATAAGGTGCATATGCATAGAACGCACGAGGAGTAATCGTTTGTAGGAATTTTCCATCCTTTTCAAAGGTTAAACCTGTATCCAATGTAAACTGCGGTACAACAACTGATTTATTTTTTGAATCTTGGCTTTGATTGTTGAGATTCAACTGATCGACTGTGGTTTGATCATAAAAAGTATTTAGACTTCTTACAGAAACTTCAGGAATCACGAATGACCACGGGTTACGGAAGTTATAACGTGTCGCAAACTGGTTGTATAAACGTGTACCGCTGGGTTGGTTGCTGTAATCAGCGTCCTTGATATCTTTTTGGAAATATGCTGTATCGTTGTTAAATTCGTATTCCCAGCCTTGATAATCACCACCTACATAATTAAGCAAAAACTGTGGTAGACGAGCATAAGGTTTGTCTACATCTTTAACGGTTTCATCCAGAGTTTGGAAGTCTTCAACTTTTAATTGTGCTTTTAGGCCAGGAATACCGTGGTTGTAATTAAGTTCCCAAGCACGTCGTTGATTCAACTCAGTACGAGAGTTCGGATTGCTGTCTAAGTCAGAAAAGAAGTCTTTATCAGAGACATAGTTGTATTCTAAATTGGTAGACCACTGTTTATCGATGTTCCACTTATGCAGAAAATGTAAATCCTTACGGTCTTCATCATTATAGCCACGATCAGAAGGTAAGTAGCTTCCCCAAATACTACCAGCGCCATAATTCTCGGTTAAATAACGGAACTCACCCTGAGCCATTAAACCGCGATCGGTAATTAAGCGAGGCGTAATGGTGGCATCGTAATTTGGTGCTAAGTTTAAATAAACTGGAACTGCAAATTCAAAGCCACCGTCGTTGGTAAAACCAAAACTTGGACTGAGAATCCCTGTGGTACGGCGGTCATCAATAGGGAAGTTAAAGTAGGGTACTGCAAGTACAGGAACATCTTTTACATATAACTTTGTACCACGTGTTACGCCACGCCCAGTTTCTTGATCGAGCTCAATTTTATTGGCCTGAATTTTCCAAGTTGGTTTCTGGTCAGGTGGGCATGTACTGTAACTGGCATTTTCAAGTACGATATTCGTTGGTGATGTTCTTTCAATTTTTTCTGCATGCCCATGAGCATGTGTTAATTCAGCAATATAGAAGCTGTTGTTTAATTGACCAGTTTCATCTTTTAGGTTGTAATCAATCTGGTCGCTCTGTGCAATGATGCCACCTTGTGCCATTTGTACATTGCCTTTTGCTTTTGCAAAAGTTTGAGTTTTATCAATTGTCACTTCATCCGCACGAATCATTCGTCCAGATTGATCAATCATCACATCGCCAGACAGGATAGAGTCGCCATTGGGGTTGTAATAACCGTGATCTGCGGTAATGACAGATGAAGCCTCTTCAGGATTTAATGTTTTTGCATCTGTACTAAATGGGGTAACCCAAACACCTTCACAGTAGTGATTTCCTGCAATTTTTGTATCACGTACTTGTGCTTCAGGTGAGTTCTTATCTACATAGTACTGCTCAAAAAAGTTTTGACCAGGGTAACTTTCTTTAATTGCTGCATTTAACTGCTTGTTATTCACTTTAGATACAGCGGCTTCTGAAGCAGATGTTGTCGATTCAGCATAGCTGGATACTGAACTTCCACAAAGAAGTGTCAAAATAGCAGTCGCTAAAGGATTAAATTTAAACTGATGCTTCATTTGTCTCATTAACCAAATATGCTAATCGCAATTAATTATTGTCGCATCATAGAGAAAAAGTTGATAAGTAGCTACACTTAGCACTTCAAAAATTCAGCCTGAATTAGATTAAATTGCAAATGAATACACAACGTGAACAATTGATACAAACATGGATAACATCTGTACTCAGTTCAGATCAATTTGAAATCAATTTTTTAGCAGGCGATGCGAGTTTCCGTCGTTATGCACGAATTACTTTGAATAATAAAACATTTATGCTGATGGATGCACCTCCTGAGAAGGAAGATTGTCGTCCTTTTGTTGCGATTGATGAATTCTTTGACAGAAATGGTGTGCGAGTTCCCCATATTGTCGCAAAAGACATGCAACAGGGCTTATTATTACTTGAAAATTTTGGTGATGTTGTGCTGTCTACACAATTAAATGAACAAACTGTAGACCTACATTATGCGCAAAGTTTTAAGCAGTTGGTTCAATTGCAAGCAATTGATGGTGAAGAATATTTACCGGCATATGCTTATGAAAAGTTAATTTCAGAAATGGAATTGTTGACGGATTGGTTATTGCCTGCTTTAAACATTCAAGTTAGTCAAGAAGAGCAAGCTTTAATCAAACGAACTTTTGCAATATTGGCCAATGCTGCTTTGGCACAGCCACAAGTGATCGTTCACCGTGATTTCCATAGTCGCAACTTAATGATTCTTGATGGTGAAGTTGAGCAAGGCGTAATTGACTTTCAAGATGCTGTCATTGGTGCAGATACTTATGATTTGATTTCAATTACACGTGATGCCTATGTGCAATGGAATCCTGAACGTGTTTATGCATGGTTTGAAATGTTCTATGCGCTTTTACCTGAATCAGCGAAACATGAGCGTAGTTTTGAACAGTTTAAACAAGATGCCGATTTGATGGCAATTCAGCGTCATATCAAAATTTTAGGTATTTTTGTGCGTTTATTTGAGCGTGATGGAAAGTCTGGTTATCTCAAGGATTTACCGCGCGTAATGTGGTATTTGCTTGAAGAATCTAAACCATATGCAGAACTACAACCTTTTATGAGTTTTATCCATGCTAAGGTTTTGCCGAAATTTGAAGAAAAATATGGCAAATACGAGGTGGTTGCATCATGAAAGCAATGATTTTAGCTGCAGGTTTAGGCAACAGAATGCGGCCTTTAACCTTATACAGACCAAAACCTTTGTTAGAGGTAGGTGGAAAGGCGCTGATTGTTTGGCATATTGAAAAATTAAAACAAATTGGTGTGACTGAAATTGTCATTAACTCTGCTTGGTTAGCAGATGTTTTAATTGGTAGTTTGGGTGATGGTTCTCAGTTTGGTGTTACGATTCGCTGGACGAGAGAAGATGAGGGTTTGGAAACTGCTGGCGGAATCATCAATGCTTTGCCTTTGCTCGGTGATCAACCCTTTATATTGGTAAATGGTGATGTTTGGACACGCTACGATTTTTCAGCATTACTTGATGTTAAACTGAGCAATGACGATCTGGCACATCTGGTGTTTGTGAGCAATCCTGAGCAGCATCCACAGGGTGATTTTACTTTGTTAAATGGTCGAGCTTATACCTTTGATCAACAACAACAAGGTGAAAATCTAACTTATAGTGGTGTTGCTATCATTAATCCTAAAATGTTTGAAGGTTTGGAGCATGGTAAGCGACCATTGGCTCCATTACTTAAACAAGGTATGTTGGATGGCAAGATTTCTGCGGAAAAAATGATAGCAGCATGGGTAGATGTGGGTACGCCTGAGCGATTAACGGCCTTGGATTTGCAAATAAGACAGGGTGTATACGCTTAACTGCGTATTAACTCGTCGTTAACTACTGTTCCACGGGCTAGAAATCGGTATACTTTCAGCTAATTTTTTAGAGATGTTATTTGATCATGCATCCATTTTTTCAAGAGTTAAAGCAAGGTAGCTTAAAGCTTGGCTTAGAACTCAATGATGAAGCTTTAGGATTACTATTGCGTTATCAAGATGCACTAGTGCTGTGGAACAAAGCTTACAACTTAACGGCTATTCGTGATCCAAAAGAAATGTTGGTTAAACATTTGTTGGATAGTCTAAGTATTTTAAATGATTTACCTCAAGGTCGATTGCTTGATATTGGAACAGGTGGTGGTATGCCTGGGATGATTATTGCATTGTGCCAACCTGAACGTCAGTGTGTATTGCTGGATTCAAATGGCAAGAAAATTCGTTTCTTGAAACAGTTTATTGCAGATTTAAAACTAAAAAATGTTGTCGCAGTTCAGACACGTGTTGAAAATGAAGACAGTATCAATGATCTGGGTCAGTTTGATGTGATTACCAGTCGTGCTTTTGCTTCATTGACTGATTTTGTTGCCGCTTCAAAACCATATATGCATCAAAACAGCATTATTGCGTCGATGAAGGGCTTAGTACCTACTGATGAAATTGATGTGTTAAAAGATCAGTGGAGTTGCGACATTGTTGAATTACATGTACCAAGGTTGGACGAACAACGTCATTTACTTTTATTAAAACAGATTTAAAACAGACTAAAGGTTGGGGTTACCATGGCTCAAATTATTGCTATCGCAAACCAAAAAGGTGGCGTAGGTAAAACCACGACAGCGGTGAATTTGGCTGCCTCTTTGGCAGTGTTGAAAAAGCGTGTTTTATTGGTAGATATGGACTCTCAGGGCAATGCCACAATGGGCTCTGGAATACAAAAAAATGATTTATTGTACTCAATCACAGATGTATTGCTGAGCGAAGTTCCAATTGAAACAGCAATTACTAAAGCAGAAGTGGGCTATAAAGTGCTGGGTTCAAACCGTGATTTGGCAGGTGTTGAACTGGTAATTGCAGAACAAGATGGGCGTGAGTTTATTTTACGCAATGCTTTGCAACAGATTGAAAAAGACTTTGATTATATCATTGTCGATTGTGCGCCAAGTTTAAGTTTAATTACTGTGAATGCGTTGGCAGCTGTGGATGCCGTAATTATTCCTATGCAATGTGAGTACTATGCATTGGAAGGTCTTGCCGATCTGACGCAAACAATTGATAAAATACAACAAGCCTTAAATCCTGAACTTGAGATCATCGGTGTACTTAGAACAATGTATGATGCACGAAATGCGCTTACACGTGATGTTTCAGCCGAACTTGAGCAGTATTTTGGCAAGAAGCTTTATGATACAGTGATTCCACGTAATGTGCGTTTGGCTGAAGCGCCAGCGCATGGTTTGCCAATTATTTATTTTGAGAAAAGCTCTAAAGGTGCAATTGCATATTTAAATTTAGCAGCTGAAATGTTGAAAAAGAGTAAAGTGAAAAAAGGAAATAAAGCATGACCGTTAAAAAAAGAGGCTTGGCTAAAGGTCGTGGCTTAGATGCATTATTAGGTTCAATCCAAAAAGAAAAATTACAGCTTGAAGTTCAAGCTTTGGATCATGGTCAGTTGAAACAGATTGATGTGAATCAATTAAAACGTGGTGCATATCAACCACGTCGTTTTATTGATGAGCAAGATCTGCAAGAACTAGCTGCTTCGATTAAAAAACACGGTGTTATGCAGCCGATTGTGATTCGCCCAATAGAGAGTGCTGAAACTCCTTATGAAATTATTGCGGGTGAGCGTCGTTGGCGAGCTGCACAGTTAGCGGGTTTAACAGAAATCCCTGCAATTGTTCGTGATTTGACTGATCAGGTTGCGATTGCATTGGCATTGATTGAAAACATTCAACGTCAAGACCTTAATCCAGTGGATCAAGCTTTAGCGTTGCAACGTTTTCATGATGAATTTGGTCTAAGCCATCAAGAAATTGCCGATACGGTAGGTAAGGCACGTACAACCGTGAGTAATTTATTGCGCCTGTTGAGTCTTGATGATGAAATAAAAGATTTGATGCAACAGGGTTTGTTGGATATGGGGCACGCACGTGCCATCTTGACCTTGAAAGCTAAAGATCAATTGCAAATCGCAAAAATGGTGATTGATCGTAACTTATCTGTTCGTCAAACTGAGCAATTAGTACGTGATTGGAATACGCCTAAACAGGAAAAATCTAAAGATCCACTTGCGCCTGATGTGCAACAATTGACGCAAAAACTTTCAGAACGTTTTAGCGCCAGTGTAAAATTAGATTATAACAAGCAAGGGAAAGGGAAATTAGTCATCAGTTATAACTCGCTTGATGAGTTAGATGGAATCTTAAATATCTGTTTAGCAGAACAATAATTTTTAATGATTTAATAATTTGGGGAACTAGAGATGTGGGAACTTGTTAAAGCCGGCGGTTGGTTGATGCTGCCATTGGTTTTATGTTCAATTTTTACAGTTGCAATTTCAATTGAGAGATTTATACGACTAAAACGATCTTTAGTTCTACCTAAATCATTAATGTTGTATAAGGGCAAAAGTGTTGATGATGTTCTAGATGTGTTGGAACAGGATCAATCGGCTCGCCAATCAGCATTGGGTTATATTTTTAAAGACGCTGTTGATGCTTATTCACATGGCGAAGAATATGCGCGCGCGCTAATGGAAGTCACTGTCTCTCGTGAAATAGGATATTTGGAAAAAAATATTAACTTCTTGGGAACCTTAAGTGCTGTTGCGCCTTTGCTAAGTTTGTTGGGCACAGTGATCGGGATTATTGAATCATTTTTGGTGATTGACCTCGGTTCAACTGCCAATCCCACCATGATGATTCCAGGGATTTCTAAAGCATTAATTACCACTGCAGCAGGGATGCTAATTGCTATTCCTGCCTTGTTTGCTTATCGCTATTTTCAGCGTTTAGTACAAGAGTATGTGGCTGAATTAGAACAACAATCAACATTGTTTCATGCTGCCTTATTTTTTCAAAAGCACCTTGAAAGTGACAAAAGAAAAGCTGGTTAAAACTGAGCTAGAGGGTGTCCTATGAAATTTAAGCGCAGAACGGTTGAAGATATTCATATCAACCTTACTCCATTGATTGATTGCTTGTTGTTTATCTTGGTGATTTTATTGTTGACCACCACTTTTAATCAGCAAAGTCGAATCAATCTGTCTTTACCAGATGCTCAAGGTGTTCCGCCAAAAGAATACAAACATAAAATTGAAGTCATGGTAGACTCAACAGGTCATTATGCTGTAAATGGTCAGGCTCTTTCTAGTAAAGAGTCTGCTGATTTAAGTACTGCGATCAAACAAGCAGCCAATGATAAACGTGATTTAATGTTTGTTATTGCTGCTGATGCGAAAGCAACTCATCAAGATGTTATCCGAGTAATGGATGTCGCAGGGCAACTAGGTTTTGTCAATATCAATATCAGTACTAAAGCTCCATCTCGAGGTTATTAATTCGTGAATCAAGATTTTAAGGTCTATACCCGCCTTTTGGCATATTTAAAGCCATATTGGGGGGCAGCCTTACTCGTTATTGTCGGATTTGGAATAAATGCAGCTACTGAGGTATCAGTTGCTAAGTTACTCAAATATATTATTGATGCGATTCAAAGCGGTAGCCGTAGTGATCTCGACTGGTTTCCTGCATTGATTATCATGTTAATTTTCTTCCGTGGATTAGGTTTATTCATGGGGGGGTATTTCACTGCTGTGATTTCTAGAAGTTTGGTTTTTAGTATTCGTCAAGAGATTTATGCCAAACTGCTCAAACTGCCAGCACAGTATTATCTTGATAATTCATCGGGTCATATAACTGCAAAGATTATGTATAACGTTGAGCAGTTAACAGCTGCATCATCGGAATCTTTAAAAACCATGGTCCGTGATGGAACCATAACTTTAGGCTTGTTGGGGTATTTGCTTTATACCAACTGGCGTTTGACAATCTGCATTTTTATTTTTATGCCGATTATTGGTTTATTGGTGCGTAAAGCATCTAAGCGAATGCGTAAGCTTTCAATCCAAGTACAAAATACCATGGGTGATGTTAACCATATCGTGCATGAAACAGTGAGTGGAAATGCTGTTGTAAAAAGTTTTGCTGGTGAGGAAAGTGAGCAAAATCGTTTTTATAAGTCGTCACAAGAAAACTTAAGACGTGGCTTAAAAATGGTAGTGGTACAGAATTTAAATAGTCCACTTGTACAGTTAGTGATGTCTTTTGCTTTGGGTATTATTATTTGGTTGGCATTACGTCCACAAATCTTAGGTGATACTTCAGCAGGCGAGTTTGTTGCATATATTACAGCAGCAGGTTTGCTGGCAAAACCCATCAAAAACTTAACGGATATCAATGAAAAATTACAGCGTGGTATGGCTGCTGCATATTCAGTGTTTGAAGTTTTAGATTTGCCACAAGAAGAAAACACGGGGACGAAGACACCAGAGTTACAAGGCAATATTAAGTTTGAGCATGTTGATTTAACCTATAAAAATAATGTCAAAGCAATTGATGATTTATCTTTAGATATTCAAGCAGGTCAAACTGTCGCATTGGTCGGACGTTCTGGTGCGGGTAAATCTTCCCTTGTAAATATGTTGGTTCGCTTTCAAGAAAAGAGCGCAGGTGAAATATATTTAGATGATTTGCCGATTTGTGACATTGAGTTGACAAGTTTACGTTCACAAGTGGCGATGGTGAATCAGCAAGTGGTTTTATTTGACCGCACTGTGCGTGAAAATATTGTCTATGGTCAGTTGGAAGCAGCCACAGAAGAACAAGTGATTGCTGCTGCAAAAGCAGCGTATGCACATGATTTTATTATGGCATTGCCAAAAGGCTATGATACGCCATTAGGCGCGCAGGGGCTTAGACTATCAGGTGGTCAACGTCAACGAATTGCGATTGCACGTGCACTCCTTAAAAATGCACCTATTCTTATTCTTGATGAAGCGACCAGTGCTTTAGACAATGAATCTGAACATTTTATTCAGAAAGCTTTTGATGAGGCAATTTTGGATAAAAACCGTACCACCATTGTGATTGCGCATCGTCTTTCAACGATTGAAAATGCAGATATGATTGTGGTTATGGATAAAGGGCGTATTATAGAACAAGGTACTCATACTGAATTGCTAGCGAAACATGGCGCTTATTACCAGTTACATGAACGCAATTTTGAGGAATAACGAATGTCTATTGCGCAAACCATTCAAGATGCTTGGAATAAACAGTCCAAGTGGTTGATTGTACTGCGCCCATTGTCATGGTTGTATCAGTTGGGTTTTTCTATTAATAAAAAACTGTATCAGTTTGGAATTAAAGAAAGCTACCTTGCACCTGTTCCAGTCATGATTATTGGAAATATTACGGTGGGAGGGAGTGGTAAAACTCCACTGTTGATTCAATTGGTTAAGTATTTACAGATCAATCAAGTACACGTCGGCGTGATAAGTCGTGGTTATGGTGGTAAAGGGCCATTTCCAGCACGTGTTACCTTGGATTCGTTGCCTGAGGTGGTGGGTGATGAGCCATGTTTGATCGTGCAGTCTACAGACGTCCCAATGGTAGTCGGTTCTAATCGCCAAGCCAGCATAGCATTGCTCCTTCAGCATCATGATCTTGACTTAATTATTAGCGATGATGGATTGCAACACTGGGCGTTACAGCGTCAAATTGAATGGATTGTATTGGACAATAATCGTGGTCTAGGTAATAAAAAATTACTGCCAGAAGGTTATTTGCGCGAACCCGTAAGCCGTTTAAAACAAAGCACTGTCATTGAGCATGCCCAACAGCCACAATCAGCATTACATATGCATTTGGAAGTTGCGCAACCGTACTTATTAAATCCATTTTTTGATCAATCTGAATCCTTTGATCCCACCCTTGATTATTATGCGGTGGTTGGTATTGGTTTTCCGCAACGATTTTACAATACATTGGAAAGTATTGGAATCAGCCAGTTTCAATGCCATGAATTCCCTGATCATTATGATTATGAAATTGATGATTTACAGTTTGAAGATGCAAATCCAATCATTACCACTGAAAAAGATGCAGTTAAACTGCTCGCTTTATTGAAAAATCATCCTGAGTTTAATTGTGAAATTTGGGTAGTTCCTGTAGGCGCAGTTTTATCTGAACAATGTTATCAACTACTCAATCAACAACTCACTCAACTTGGTATTGGTCTAATACAAGGTTAACTTGATGAAACATATTGTTATTCCAGCACGATTTTCCAGTACACGGTTACCTGGGAAACCACTTTTAGAAATTCATGGTCGTGCAATGATTTTGCGTGTTGTCGACCAAGCAAAAAAAGTCCAAGGATTTGATGATCTTTGTGTTGCAACGAATGATCCACGGATTGCTGAAATTTGTCAGCAGGACGGTGTGGATGTCGTCATTACAGATCCGAATCACCCATCTGGCACTGATCGTTTGAGTGAAGTTGCTCGAATTAAAGGTTGGGATGCAGATGACATTATCGTCAATGTGCAAGGCGATGAACCTTTACTGCCTGCACCATTGGTTATTCAGGTTGCAACGCTGCTTGCCGAAAATCCACAATGTTCAATGTCAACACTATGTGAACCAATTCATCAGCTTGAAGAGTTTCAACGTGAAAGCATTGTTAAAGTGGTCATGTCAAAATTTAATCAAGCGCTTTATTTTAGTCGTTCACCGATTCCATATGAACGTAAAACACTCCAGCAGGATGATCAGACATTGCATCAGTCTGCATATCGTCATTTAGGTTTGTATGCGTATCGGGTGAAATTGTTACAAGAATATGTGACTTGGGATATGGGGACTTTGGAGCGTTTAGAGAGCCTTGAGCAGTTACGTGTTTTAGAGAATGGACATCGTATTGCAATAGATATTGCACAAGTCAATTTACCGCCGGGTGTGGATACACAAGCCGATTTAGATCGTTTAAATGCCTTAGATGTTTCTGTTTTTGAATAATTTAAATTTAAGCTATTTGTTTTTAGGTCTTTAATTCATGGATGCATCAAGTTCTCAGGTTTACCCTTGGCAACAACAAACATGGGAAACTTTGACTACACGTTTTCCCAAATTAGGACACGGTCTACTATTTTATGGTAAAAAGGGCTGTGGTAAAGATGCTTTTGCGCAGCATTTTTTGTCATGGGTTCTATGCTTAAATAAGTCATCACAAGGTGCTTGTGGTGAGTGTAGCAGTTGTCAGTGGCTAAAATCGGATACTCATCCTAATTATGTCAATATCACGACCGATAAAGAGAATAAGAAACAAAACGCGAAAATTAAGATCGAGAAGATCCGTGATTTATTACCATTTGTGCAACAGACGGTAGATGGTTGGCGCGTAATTGTGATTGAACCTGCTGAGGCATTAAATATCGCTTCAGCAAATGCGTTGCTAAAAACACTAGAAGAGCCTGGTGAACGTGTATTGATTATTTTGCTGGCAGATCATTATCTAAAGCTTCCAGCAACGATACGTAGCCGTTTACAACATTTTGCCATGGATCGTATTACGCCCATACAAACAGAGCAATATTTGCAGCAACAACTTCCTATAGAGAAACATGCTCAAATTCAGTTGTTGATGAACTTATCTAACAATATGCCTTTACAAGCACAGTCACTTGCAGACTTGGATTGGCTGAATCGACGTGGTGAGTTTTTGCAAGACTGGTTAATGCTGGTAAGTCAAAAAAGCATGCCAATGCAGTTTGCTTCAAAATGGCATAAAGAACTGAGTTTTTATGATCTGATCCAAATGTTTGAATACTTGTTGTCAGATATAATTTGTGTCAAGCTGAACCAAGTTGTCAAAAATTCAGATCTCGTGTTTTTGGAGATTGCAGCACAATATGATTTACAAACACTGTTCTCGATTTATGAAAACTTACAACAAGCGAAGCTAAAAGTTGATCAAAATGTACAAACAAATCTAATTATTGATCAACTCACCATTCAGTTAATGAATGTGACATAAAATTTGAATATTTAAGGGGAATAATCATGCAACCACGTATGGGCGGTTTGATTTAAGTCAATATCACTGATCGTGCAACCTTGCAGGCGAGTTATATGCCATATGTTTTAGGCGGTGGTTTGTTTGTACCTTCAAAAACGCCTGTTAAAATGGGTGATGAAGTTTTTGTTCTTGCTGGCTTACCTGATCAGTCACAAAAAATTCCTTTAACGGGTAAAGTGATTTGGATCACGCAAAAACAAAATGGGATGAAACCTCAAGGCTTTGCAATTCAGTTAACCGGTGAAAAAGGCATCTATTACAAAATGGAAGCAGAAAAACTACTCGCTGGGAGTATGTCTTTGGATCGTCCAAGCTTTACAATGTAAGCCAATTTAAAATATTTAGGAACGCCTGTGTTTGTTGATACGCATTGCCATTTAACCATGTTAAATCTTGAACCTTATGCGGGTGATTTGGATCTAGCATTACAACAGGCACGGGATGCTGGGGTCTCTAAATTTATGGGGATCTCGGTGGATTTGGATGATCATATTGTGCTGGTTGAAATCGCAGCACGTCATGTCGATGTTGGTTATAGTGTCGGTGTGCATCCTTGTGAAGACCCAGAGATGATGCAACGTGCAACTGTAGAAAAATTAGTTGAACTTGCACAAGCTGAAAAAGTTTGGGCATTGGGTGAAACAGGCTTAGATTATTTTCACAGTACAGAATTTATAGATGAACAAAAACAATGTTTTGCACGCCATATTCATGCATCGCAAATTGTAAACAAGCCCGTAGTTGTGCATACCCGTTCTGCAAAGCATGAAACCGTAGATATTATTCGTGCTGAAAAGTCCACCCATGGTATTTTGCATTGTTTTACAGAAGACTGGGAAACTGCCAAAGCGGTCTTGGACTGTGGTTATTACATTTCATTTTCTGGGATTGTATCTTTTAAAAATGCACAGGATTTAAGAGATGTTGCAAAACAAGTACCGCTTGATCGTGTTCTAATTGAAACAGATAGTCCTTATTTAGCGCCGATGCCTTATAGAGGAAAGTCTAACGAACCTAAATACGTTCCCTATGTAGCCAAAGCCTTAAGTGATGTATATGATAAAACACTTGAGGAGATGGCTTTCATTACCACGCAAAATTTTGAAAATCTTCTTCGACAAAAGTAGGGTCTGTTGACATTTCATAAATGGCTTGCGTTGTAGGTTGAAATTGAGCAGGCAAGGCATGAAACGAAGAGAATAGCGAGACTATTTTTAAGTTTCATAATTTAGCCTGAGATAATTTTAGCCACAACCCTGAGCAAGAACAAAGCACTGCTTTGTTTGCAGCGCAAGGCGCAGCGGGGACTAGCGTGTTTTTTGTCGCTTCGTCGTTACGAACTACTCATTTAGAATGACTAAATTTCGTATTTCGTGCCTAGAATCGCCTAAAAAACACAGCTAGTCGCAAACATAGTCGAATTGTCAACAGACCCTAAGTAAAGCGCCACTGATTGATAAAATCATGAGTAGAAGTGCGTCAATTTATTAACGGATAGAATTAACAAGAGAGTTTATCGGGTGAAAATGGATCGACAGGCTCAATTTAGAGCAAGAGAAGCTTTAATTTTTCAGGTTGCTGAACAATTGCTTTTAGAAAATGGTGAAGCGGGGATGACATTAGATGCTCTCGCAGCGGAACTAGATCTAGCGAAGGGAACACTTTATAAACATTTTCAAAGTAAAGATGAACTCTACATGCTATTGATTATTCGTAATGAGCGAATGTTGTTAGAGATGGTGCGTGATACAGAAAAAGCCTTTCCTGAACATTTGGCTTTTTTTATGTTGCATCACTTACATCACCCTGAAAGAGCAGTATTATTTCATCAAATTGAAGAGCGCTTATCTACTACTGGGCAAGGCATTTATCACTTGTTCAATGAGCTCTATCAGGTTCGTAAACAACGACTTCGCCTGATTATTCGGATGACAGAAAGCTATTTGGAGTCGATTCAAAGCTTGATGTCTGTACGTGATTATTTGGCTTCAATATGGTCGATTACTCATGGTGGGGCTGCAATCCTGAATTCGAGTTTTTATCAACGCTATTTAGGTTGCCGTGATACTTTGCGTGTAGCACTGATCGATCAAGCATTGGCAATTCCTAAACACCCTCAAGCCTCAGAGCAAGTGGCTTAACTGCTATGAATCGCATGCTATCATCTGCAAAAAGCAAAGGTTTTACCTTGATTGAGGTGATGGTTGTTATTGTGATTATCAGTATTATCGCATCATTGATTGTGTTAAATGTTGATGGTGTCGATCAGCGTAAAGCAATGCAAGCACGTGAGATGTTGCTACTTGATTTAAAGCAGATCAACCGTGAAGCCAATGATCAAGCACGTATTTATGCCTTAGATTTACACGCTGCGACTGATGTTACTGCTGCGCAATATGGGTTAGTTGAATATATTCCAGTGCAGCCAGATACAGAACAACGTATCCGTGTGATTGACGCTAAGCCATGGAAAGATGTCACCGATTTTTCCCGTCGAAATTTGCCTGATCAGGTTTCATTTTCGATTGAACCACAAGATCATCAGTTCCAAGATGCCAATAATGCAGACTTGCTGGGAAATAATGCACCTAAATTGATTTGGTTTGGCAATGGTGAGGCCAAGCCTGTAATAATTCAGATGTATTATCAGCAAAAGCCTGTGGGTGGTGTAATTCGCGTGGATTATTTGGGTAAAGTAGATGAAGAAAAATAAAGGCTTTACCTTGATCGAAGTGGTGGTGGCATTGGCGATCTTTGCTGTTGCAGCAATGGCTTTGACCAAAGTTGCTATGCAATACACCCAATCTACAGCGAATGCTATTTTACGCACCAAAGCACAATTTGTTGCACAAAATGAAATCTCGCTGATGATGATTAACCGTGAATGGTTGACTGGAACAGCGTCGAAGCAAATTACGGCTCAAGGTGAAACATGGCAAGTGGATAAAAAAGCAGAATCTACACTGAGCCCTGATGTACAAAAAATCGATGTGCAGGTTAGCTTATTTAATACTGATACAGGTAAAGTAGAAGCAGGAATTACCAATATGGTGTTTTACAATTATCCGATCAAAGAAAAATAGCCATGAACTTCGTCCACAATAAAAAAAATAATTCTGTCAAAATGCTGGGAAAATCAGGTTTTACTTTGATTGAACTGCTGGTGGCAATTGCTATTTTCGCGGTACTTTCTGCTTTAGGTTGGAAGATATTTGATTATTTGATCAAAGTTAAAGAACGCAATGTCATGCATGAAGAAAACTTGGGACAACTCCAAGGGGCTTATCAACAAATTCAGCGTGATACATTGCAAATCGTTCCGATTTCAGCCCGAAATGGCGAGCAAGTAGAGCCAGCAATGCGCTTAGATCGTCAAAAGTTATCATTTAGTAAAGCTGGTGTCACAGATCCTTTAAAGCAGGGTTTATCCCCTTATGAGCGAATAGAATACAGTTATGACCAGCAAGAAAAAAAATTATATCGGCTAAAATATTCCAATCTGAATCGGAACAGCACTGAACAACCCTTGTCTAGTGTAATGTTGACAGATGTAGATGCCTATCAAATTGAAATACTTAATCCCAATGCGTCAGATCGTTGGCCAAGTGATACGTCTCAAAATGAGAGTCAATTACCACGTGGAATTAAAATGAAAATCACGATTCGTGAGATCGAATATGAGTGGATTTTTAGTTTATTAAATACTGATTTCCTGATAAAGAATAATCAAAATGGTTAAATCATTTATGCAAATAAAGCCACAAAAAGGTATCGCATTAATTACCATTTTAGTGATGGTTGCTTTGGCGACCATTATTGCTGCAACAATTGCAAAGCATCAAAATTACACCAATGAAAGCACGGGATTTCTAAAACGTCAAAGCCAAGCTTTATTCTATGCAAAAAGTGCTGAAGCATTTTATTCAGAGATATTGGTTCAGGATAGTGAAAATGGTAAAGAAGCAGACTATCTTCAAGAAACATGGGCCAAACCAATGCCAGCCTTTCCAGTGGAAGATGATTATGTTTCTGGAGTGCTGGAAGATGAGTCAGGTAAATTCAATCTCAACAGTTTATTGAACAGTGACGCTAAGCCCAATGAGACAGCACAAAAATATTTTTCTAAACTATTGGTGCGTGTTGGTTTACCTGCCGATAACGTTCAAGCCGTAATAGATTGGCAAGACCCTGATAATGAAACAATAGGCCCGATGGGGGCGGAAACAAGTTACTATCAAGGACTGCCAAAATCTTATTCTGCTGCAAATCGCAAATTTGCCAGTATAGAAGAGTTAAAATTAGTGCGTGGTTTTGAAGGTGCTAAATATGATTTGATTGCACCATATATATCAGCTTTACCAGACATCAATACCCGAATCAATGTAAATACAGCACCTGCTTTGGTTTTGGCTGCACTCGATGAAAAATTAGATGTCAATAGCATACAAACAGCTTTAAATGCTCGCCAAGAGAAACTTGAATATTTTGCCAATGTTGGTGATTTGATGAAGATATCGCCATTTGATACTTTGGAAGCTGCAACAAAAACGGAAGCAGATAAAATTTTTGGTGTGAAATCGAATTATTTTAAAGCAAAAATCGAAGTCTTATTAAGCAATCGTAAGCGTCAATTTACCAGCCATTTGTTACGTAATGATCAGTCACAAGTTTTTGTATATTCGAGAAGCTTGGCTCCATTTTAATGAAATGCTGGTTTGAGATTGTTTAAGTAGTTTATTTGTAATGATTTTTTAAGGTTGTAAAAAGGTTGGTGGAGATATTGAAGTGAGTTGGATAAGCTTTATCTGGGCAAAAAAGGGGATTATCCTTTTGGCTAATTGTAATGAAAGAGAAAATTAATGCTCAGGGTTCGAGTTTTGCTTTATAATCGAGTTTCTTAACCGCTTTGTTTATAAAATTTGGCTCATGTTAATTCGTAAGTTATTTAAGTTTGAAAATGCACATATTGTGCGTAATTGCACATCTGATCGTTGCAAACGATCTATACATGGGCATAGCTATAAAGTTGAATTATTATTGAAAGCTTCAAAACTTGATCATGGTCAAATGGTATATGATTTTGGATTGCTTAAAGGAATAATCAAAGAAATTTTTGATAGCTTTGATCATGCGATTTGTTTTTGGCAAGAAGATAGCCCTGAGTATATTCAAGCGTGTAAAACATTTAGTGCGCGTTGGGTGGCATTACCAGTTTCACCTTCAGCTGAGCAGTTTTCACGTGTATTTTTCTTTCTTGCACAACAGGTCCTAAAATCAACCATTACCCAGAATGGTGAAGGTGATGTTGAAGTTTACTCGGTCATTGTGCATGAAACCGATACAGGGTACGCGCAGAGTTTTCAGGAAGATATTGAAAATGAGCAGATGGGACTGTTAGGTTTAGATAAAATTATTTTTTCTGAACAGGTTCAAGTTGAATGGACAGATCCTCAAATGTATGAAAAATTGAAACAAGGTGTTCAATTTCAAAATCCTGAAGTGGATCTACAGGTTAAAATTTAAATTGTGATTTCTATGAAGAAATCCATTTAGGCATAAATAAGTTTTTAGGAAATTGAAATTTAGGATGAAAGTTGATGCAATTGTCTGAACTCGAACAAACAAAACTAAATCAAGTTCGGTTAGATCAAAGTTGGAAAGATGGCTTGGCTGATTTCCTATTAAGTCAGCAAATGGATGATTTGCGTTCTTTTTTAGTTGCTGAAAAAAATGCAAATAAAACGATTTATCCTCCAAGCTCACTTATTTTCAATGCTTTAGATACAACGCCTCTTCCGCATGTGAAGGTGGTGATCCTTGGTCAAGATCCTTATCATGGTCCTGATCAAGCGCACGGATTGAGTTTTTCTGTGCAAAAAGGAGTGGCATTGCCTCCTTCTTTACGAAATATTTTTCATGAGTTAAATACAGATTTGGGCGTTCCGGTTTCACGACATGGTGACTTAAGTAAATGGGCACAGCAGGGCGTACTACTTCTCAATAGTGTGCTGACTGTTGAAGCTGGACAGCCAACATCTCATCAAAAACGTGGTTGGGAAAATTTTACTGATCAAGTCATTGATGTACTCAATGAAAGTAGAGAGCATGTTGTTTTTATCCTATGGGGTGCATATGCTCAGAAAAAAGGACAACGTATTGATCAGAACAAACACCTTGTATTAAAAGCTGCACATCCATCTCCATTGGCAGCAAATCGTGGTGGTTTTTTTGGTTGTAAGGTTTTTTCTAAAACAAATAATTATCTGAAACAACATGGCATTGAGCCAATTGACTGGCAGCTGGACGCATGACAAATTCTCCCGAAGTAAATGACTACCACCCTGATTTAATTATTGAAGAAGCACAAAATGGTTGGCGAATTATTCGTTTAAACCGCCCTAAATCGCTTCATGCATTTGATGAGTCAATCGTTGCAGCACTATTGAAGCTGTTTGAAGATTTTCATCACGATGATTCTGTGAAGGCTATTTGGCTAGATTCGACCACACCAAAAGCATTTTGTGCGGGCGGGGATGTACGTAAACTTCGCCAATTGGTTATCAATAATGAAGTCGAAACTGCCAATCAATTTTTTGAAACTGAATATGCTTTAGATTTATTGCTACATAATTATGCCAAACCTATTGTTGTATGGGGTGAAGGATATGTTATGGGCGGTGGTCTAGGCTTATTTATGGCTGCACCATTCCGTTTAGTGACACCATACTCACGTTTGGCGATGCCAGAAGTGAATATTGGTCTTTATCCAGATGTGGGTGCTACTCGTTTCTTGGCAGACCGTGGTCCTATCGGATTATTTACAGGTTTAACTGGGTCAATTATGACTGCCGCAGGTGGTTATGGTATCGGTTGGGCAACACATATATGTGATGCACAACGTGATGTTGTTTTGAAGAAATTAATTGATATTGATTGGGATCATTACCCCGCAGGCGACTTCCGCGCTTTAGATGATACTTTAAACAGTTTGCATCGCCCAGTTTCACCGGGTCCTCTACAAAACTCATTGGATGTGATCCATAGTGTTTGTCGGGGTGTGAACTTTGAACAAGATTACGAAGCCATTATTGGATTAAGCGATGCGCGGAGTGATTGGTTGCGTCAAGCCAGTGAAAACTTGCAAAAGGGATCTCCTAGCACTGCTGCAATCACTTGGTTATTATGGCAATGGGGGCGTCAAGTTCATCCTTGGGCAGAAGTATTTGAATTAGAGAAACAAATTTCTGATTGGAAAATTCGCCATCCTGATTTCGTTGAAGGCGTTCGCGCACGTTTAGTCGATAAAGATTTATCGCCTGAATGGGAAAAGGTTGAGTCAAGAACGTTGAAAGGCATCCTTGCAAAAAATTCGCCTAAAACCACAATTGAAAGTTGGAATGCGCTACTTACACAATATGGTATTATTTAAAGTGTTATGACTGAAGAATTTCAGCAAAATATTGATGAAAAATGGATGCAACTTGCTTTAGAGCAGGCTGCATTCGCAGCTTCATTGGGTGAAATCCCTGTTGGTGCAGTCTTGGTCAGCCAAGGTCAAGTGATCGGCTTGGGTTACAATCATCCCATTGCACAGCATGATCCAACGGCACACGCCGAAATCCAAGCACTCCGTGATGCTTGTCAAAATATTCAAAACTATCGACTTCCTGAATATACCACTTTATATGTTACGCTTGAACCCTGCACGATGTGTGTAGGTGCTTTGATACATTCGAGAGTGCATCGGGTTGTATTTGGCGCAGCGGAACCTAAAGCAGGTTCACTTATCAGTAGTCGTAGGCTGTTAGAGACAGGTTACTACAACCATATCTTTGAATACCAAGGCGGATG
This sequence comes from Acinetobacter bereziniae, assembly GCA_009912575.1. Classification (GTDB taxonomy): domain Bacteria; phylum Pseudomonadota; class Gammaproteobacteria; order Pseudomonadales; family Moraxellaceae; genus Acinetobacter; species Acinetobacter bereziniae_A. The sequence continues at coordinate 39,887 of WNDP01000007.1, read as the reverse complement.
TTTGCAGGAACAATGCTCACTTCAATTGTCTCATTTTTTTAAAATGCGTCGTGAACAAAAAAACAATTAAAGCAACAACAAAAGACCTTAAATGACACATCAAAATGATCTAGAATACTGATGGTTTTAATGACAATCAGTATTGTCAAAAATAAATGCGACAAAATATATGACCGTTAAAAAAGGGTACAATAATGAATTCTATTCAAGTAAAACAAGAGTTTGATGCACCAGTCGAGCAGGTATTTGAATTACTGTCGAAACATGCAACATACAATGTAGCATTTGCGCCTGTGCAAGTAGTACGAGTAAAAGATGCGGCTGATCCTGAGCGTCCAGATGGATTGGGGTCTATTCGTCGTATGGGCTTTGGTCCGATTAAGCCGATTCAAGAGCAAATTACGTATTTGGATATTAATAAACGTATTGAGTATAAGTTAATTAAAAATCCACTGATTAAGCACCATATTGGAATTATTGAGTTTGAAGAACTTTCGCCAAATAAAACCCGTGTTCTTTATACGATCGAATTACAAGCACGTGCACCTTTTGTCAGTAAATTAATACTTGCACAGCTTAAACTAGCGATTACACTTGGCTTTAAGAAACTTGCAAAGTCTGTAGCTTAATTGGAAATACAATGACAATTCAAATTATCACGATTGATGGGCCGAGTGGTTCTGGCAAAGGAACATTGGCTGCAAAACTCGCAGATCATTATCAATTTCATCTCTTGGATTCTGGTGCGCTTTATCGCTTGCTTGGGTTGTCATTGCATCAGAAAGAATTACTTGATTCACTAGATTCAACAGCAGTCCTTGAACAAAGCGTTACAATTGCAACGCATCTCAATATTGTCTTTAAGACGACTGAAAGTGGTACAACAATTTTGCTTGATGGAGAAGATGTCACTCAAACCATCCGTACTGAACGTGTTGGAGAGTTCGCTTCAAAAGTTGCTGCAATTCCAGAGCTTAGAGCGGCCTTGGTTGAGCGCCAACATGCATTTGCACAAATGCCTGGCTTAGTCGCTGATGGTCGGGATATGGCGACTTCTATTTTTCCACAAGCGCAAGCAAAAATTTATCTAACGGCTTCGGCTGAATCCCGTGCAGCACGTCGTGTAAAACAGTTGCAGGGAATGGGGCTGGATGTTAAAATAAGCGACATTTTAGCTAATATACAAGCTCGAGATAAGCGAGATATGGAGCGCACAGTCGCTCCACTCAAGCCAGCAGTTGATGCTTATATCGTCGATAGTTCAGAATTGAACATTGATGAAGTGTTTAAACTGATGACTGATTATGTCGATTCTCATTTAGCTAAGTAACGAATATTTAATTAAATATTAGCAAAAGCATAGCTTGATCAGTTTTATATGGACTATGTAGATGCTTAACTAAACCGGCCTTGTCTGATCCAAGACCGCTGACTTTTCTAGGTATATCATGACCGAATCTTTTGCAGCCCTCTTTGAAGAAAGCGAATCAACTCTTAATATCGACAAAGGTGCCGTTATTAAAGGTATCGTTGTTAGCATCGACTCTGACTGGGTTACTGTTGATACAGGCCTTAAATCTGAAGGTGTTGTTGCACGTTCAGAATTTTTAAACGAACAACGTGAACTTGAAGTTCAAGTTGGCGATGAAGTTGATGTTGTTGTTGAAGCGCTTGACAACGGTATGGGTCAAACAGTTTTATCACGTGAAAAAGCGAAACGTGCTGAAACTTGGACTAAACTTGAAAAAATCTTTGAAGACGGCGAAATCGTTACTGGTGTTATTTCTGGTAAGGTTAAAGGCGGTTTCACTGTTGACATCGGCCCAGTTCGTGCATTCTTACCTGGTTCATTGGTAGACACTCGTCCTATCCGTGACACAACTCACCTTGAAGGTAAAGAGTTAGAATTCAAAGTAATCAAACTTGATGCTAAACGTAACAACGTTGTTGTATCTCGTCGTGCTGTTATGGAAGCTGAATCTTCAGCTGACCGTGAAGCGCTTCTTTCTCAATTGGAAGAAGGTCAAACAGTTACAGGTACAATCAAGAACCTTACTGATTACGGTGCATTCGTTGACCTTGGTGGTATTGACGGTCTTCTACATATCACAGATATGGCTTGGAAACGCATCAAACACCCTTCAGAAGTTGTTGAAGTGGGTCAAGAAGTTACTGTTAAAGTACTTAAGTTTGACAAAGAACGTAACCGTGTATCTTTAGGTCTTAAGCAATTAGGCGAAGATCCTTGGTTAGCGATCATGAACCGTTACCCTAAAGGTTCTATCGTTAAAGCGCGTGTAACTAACTTAACTGACTACGGTTGTTTCGCTGAAATCGCTGAAGGCGTTGAAGGTTTAGTACACGTTTCTGAAATGGATCACACAAACAAAAACATCCACCCATCTAAAGTTGTTCAGATTGGTGATGAAGTTGATGTTATGGTTCTTGAAGTTGATGAAGAGCGTCGCCGCATTTCATTGGGTATCAAGCAAACTCGTGCGAACCCATGGGAAGAATTCTCTAAGTCACACGACAAAGGTGAAAAAGTTTCAGGTACGATTAAGTCAATCACTGACTTTGGTATCTTCATCGGTTTACCAGGCGGTATCGATGGTCTAGTTCACTTGTCTGATATTTCTTGGAACGAACAAGGCGAAGATGCGATTCGTCGTTACAAGAAAGGTGATACAGTTGAAGCTGTTATCTTATCTGTAGATGCAGAAGGTAACCGTATCAGCCTTGGTATCAAGCAAATGAACAGCGATCCGTTCAATGACTTCTTAGCTGCTAACGAACGCGGTGCGTTGGTTAAAGGTACAGTAACTGCAGTTGACGCTAAAGGCGCTACTGTTAAGTTAGCTGACGAAGTTGAAGCTTCTTTGAAAGCATCTGAAATCAACCGCGACCGCGTTGAAGATGCAACTAAATTCTTAGAAGTTGGTCAAGAAGTTGAAGCTAAAATCATCAATGTAGATCGTAAATCACGTTCTATCAACTTGTCGATTAAAGCGAAAGACGAAGCTGAAGAGAAAGAAGCAGTAGCAAACTTGAAAACAACTGCAAATGGTCAAGACAATGGTCCTAAAACTATTGGTGATTTGATCAAAGCGCAGATGAACCACTAAGTTATTGTTAAGAAGTATTATTTAATGTAATTAATTAATATTTTTTATTCAAATACTGTAAAAGGTAGCGTAGTATATGATTACTGCGCTACCTTTCTGTATTTAAAAAGGATATTATCTAGTGTATGTCAAATAGCATTAAAATTAATGAGGTCTTAAATGACAACTGAAGCACTTAATAAGTCTGACTTAATAGAAAGAATTGCTCTCAAAAACCCACATTTGGCGGAGCCATTAGTTGAAGAAGCAGTTAAGATTATGATTGATCAAATGATTGCATCATTATCTTCAGATGATCGTATTGAAATCCGTGGTTTTGGTAGCTTTGCATTGCATCATCGTGAGCCACGTGTAGGTCGTAATCCTAAAACAGGTAAATCTGTAGAAGTTGCAGCGAAAGCAGTACCACACTTTAAGCCTGGTAAAGCATTACGTGATGCAGTAAACGAATCTGTTAACTAATAAAATTCGAATGGGGTGATTATGCGCTATTTCTTAGTTGCATTACTGTTGGTGGTATTTGGCTATGCTTTAGCATTAGTCTTGCAAAACCCAGCTGAACTACCTGTAGACTTATTGTTTACTCAAGTTCCAGCGATGCGTTTGGGTTTATTGCTATTATTGACATTGGTCCTCGGAATTGTTCTTGGATTGTTGCTTGGTGTACAGGTATTCCGTGTATTCCAAAATGCATGGGAAATTAAGCGTCTTCGTAAAGATATTGATCATCTTCGAAAAGAACAAATTCAGACTGCGCAATTGGCTGCTGCTGAAGCTGCTGCAAATGCTCGTCATGAAAAGACGGTATTGGATATTCAACCAGAAAACAAGAATTCTAATCCTCTTTAATCATTATGCTAAAAAAGCGCTTTCCCTTACTGGTAAAGCGCTTTTTGTTTTAATAGCTCAATAAAAATAAATTAAGTTTTTTAATCGTATATGATATTTAAGTAAGCTTGAGCTCTGACTAAACCTGGAGTTACTGTATTGGCTGTTCTTACATAGTTGGCTTTTATTGTATGTTGGATGAGCTGAGAAGTGCTCATGTTGCCAAAAGTCCACTTATTTGTACTTTTTGATTGGTTTGGATCCAAGCTAATAATATTATTGTTTTTATCTCTTAAGCGAATACCAACTCCTGTGGCATAACCAGTACCAACCTGATTGACTAAAATATTACTGGCATTGGATTGATTTAGAGCATCAGTGGTATATGCTTTAATTTCTCGACCCGCACCATCATTTAAATTTGCACAGTTGATGCTGATGGTTGCTGTATTACCAGAACTAAGAGCAGTTTCGTTTCCGACTAAACCTAAATCTCGTACACTGGCATCAGGTAGATTAATTGTGTAACTACTTTGGCTAAGTGAGCATGTGGATTCAGATATATTTACCGTAGCATTTAAAAATACAGGAATCTGTGTACCTGATGGAATAAGTGCATTATCACTTACACGTCTTAAGCTGATTGTTGCGATTCGTAGATTTGAAATATTGATGTTAGTTGGATAAGAAGTCATCGTGGCTGTTCTAGGTAAAACATATAACGTGACTCTTAGTTTTACACCGTGAGTATCACCACTATAATTATAAATTGCTAATTCATTTGTATTTAATGTTTTTAATGCTGAAGAAGCGGGCGCATCTCCCATTTCAACTTTGATGCCTAAAGCCGGGTAGGCGGTTAAACGAGAAATATTAGTATCATAAGCTGTAACATTATTTGCAAAAACATTGCCAAGAATGGTTCGATTTACGCCTACAGTGCATCCTGTATAGACACGAAAAATATCAAAATTTGCTGAAGCAACTTCTCGTGAATAGATATTTGATTGTACAGACGTTCCTTCATATTTATTGATGTTCATCGTACTTGCACTCATAGTCGGCATATTATAACCGCCCGTAAAGTTACTCCCTACACCACAATCTGCAAAAACAACTGCACTTGCTGGGAGTGTGCATAGCATCAATAAGAATTTATATTTCAGCATAATAGAACTCCATACTTATCTGCAACTGAGGCTAAAACTTGCAAATGGGATTTGATTTTTACTTTGTTCCAATATCTCGTTTGAAATATCGAAATGACAAAAGTCGGTATTGGTCCAATAAACGCTATAGCGTCCAGGATTAATATTTTGCATAAAAATTTGTTGACCCTGTCCTACTGTAGTTGTTGTATTACCCAAAGCATCTTTTACTGTAGCACCCATTGGAATTAAGTTCATATTTTCTGACTTAAGTTCAATTAAGGCTTTTGTAGTTTTTAATGCTTTAAAATCAACAAAGATACTTGCATTTGATTTGGGTACAACTTGTAGCTGTGTTGCATCAACATCTGTATTTAATGGAATTGTATTTGGATTTAAGTTGATCGAATTGTATTGGTAGGGATTCAAGTAGGGAATAATTGCATTGCCCCAACGGTCAATTTTGATATTATTTCCATTTGAAAGGCGTGTACCTTCTAAACCTTTGGCATGGATAATTGCAAAAGTATCATTTAAGTCATTGGCTAAAGTAATGCCATGCTGATGAGCAACAATTGCACCTTGTGCTTGTAAAGAATATTGCTGTTGTTGGTCAAAGTCTGTGGTATAGGTAGACGCCAAATAAACAGGATTAGTTCGATAGCTCAAAGAACTACTCAATTGATCTTTATCACTGCTGTTTGCATAGTTAAAATTATAACCAAATTGTTGGTTTTCGCCTAAATTTCCAAATATGCCAATTTGGTTGGTATTTAAAGCATTATTATCTGGATAGACTTCGCTACTTAGACGTAAATTCGTATTTTTCTTTTTAAATGAAAGTGGAATATTAATGTTTACGAAATATTGAGTGTCTTTATCGAATTTATATTTGTCATTCTGTGTATGTTGCATACCTAAATAGTAGCTTATACCTTTATAGCTATTGCTATAGCTAATTTGGTAGAATTTTTGCGTGTTCACTTCGTGCCAAAATTTGTACTGTGAAAAATTTGCTGAAATCGCACCGAGCTGATGTCCAAGGTTCTGAGTTAATTGAATATAGTTTGATGACTTAGGACGACCATTAAGAACAATTGCAGAACTATTGTTTTGTATATAACGATTCTGCATCACTTCATCAAATGTATAATATTCATCATTTCCATACTTGGTACTGTTTAAGCTTATATTTGTTTTAGCATTATTTAAAGCAAGATTATAACGAAGTGTCAGCAGGTAGCTATTCAAATTTTGATTGAATTGATTAATATCTGCTTTGATATAATTACTTTCTAATGCAATACCACCTAGTTGAGTATTTAAAGCTGTTCCAAGAATATAGGATTGATAATGATCACTGATTAGTGCAGAACTACTCAATGACATAAAATTATTTAAACCATAGTCAAATGACGCGTTGATGAGTTTTTCATCATAAGACTTACTGTTCTGGCGGAAATTACCAGCTGCAATTTGATAACGATATTGGTGAGCACGGATGGATTGGATAAAATTATTATAAGGTAAATCATAGCTGTGGATTTCACCATTTGCCTCAATCACATCTACATTTAATGTTCCACCAGTTCCAGGCGTTTGCAGATCAGTAATATTAAATGCACCTGCAGGAACAGTGCGCTCCATAATGACCTGTTGATTTTGTCGTACTCTTACTAAGGCATTACTTTTTGCATAACCCGAAATTGTCGGTGCATAACTTTGTAATGAAATAGGTAGCATTCTATCATCGCTAGCGAGTTGGACACCGCGAATAGCAATACTTGAGTTGCTATTGATTGTTTTAGTATTTGTATAAAAGTCACCAAGTGTAAGTTGAGTTTTTAAACTGGGTAATACCCGCATAAGCTTGTTTTCATAGCTTGTATATTGATTTGAATGATTCGTGCTGTTGCCGAAACCACTGCTTCCAGAATGGCGAAATTGCCAATCACTAATATTGATACCAGAGTTGATATTGAGAAAACTAGAGTCCTGCTTATTGTCTTGACCATAGTCTGAATTATAGTAGTTGTAGTAGTATTTTAAGAAACCACTATTTCCACCAGTTTCCCAAAGGGATGGATCAATATAGCCTGACGGACGTTCATTTAGCATAGATTGAGGGCTTGTCACGTCGACACGTTGTTCGGCTATATCCAACTTCCAAAACACGACATGATTCATTAAACGGGTATCAATACAATCACTGGTTACTTTATCTAAATCAATAAGCTTATGATTAAAATCTAATTGTTTAACTGTGTTTCGAGGTATGCAATAGCGTTGTTTTTCAGGAGATTCGGGATCATCAGAAATATGGACAATAGATCGAGTAACGTATCGATCGTTCAAGTAAATATCGAGAATATAATCATTAGGCGCAACTTTATCGCTTGAAATAAGTTTTTCAAGATCAATATTTTTTGAGTTTTGGCCATATAAAAAGCTGTTATCGAATTGTGGTGATTGCGCTATAACATTTTGATTGCATAAATATAGACTTAGCGCTAAAACACTGTATCTAAGTGTGAAATGTTTCAAGCACAATTCTCCCAAGAATTTTAATTAAAACTTCTTCTCAATCGTAGATAAACTGCCGTAGTCATCGATTAAGGAAAGTTGTACAGATTTAGCGTCAGATAAATTTTCGACATCAAATTGTTGTTTTGAAAAGGGCTCGATAAAACTCAGATTTTTAATTTCACCTAATGTTCCATTTTTTTGAATCAGGTTAGATTTAGCAAAATTTAGATAATATGGAGTAGGGTTGTTTATTTCTAACTGGTTGTGTACACGTTGTACTTCGACCTTTTGAAATGATTGTTGTTGCTCCATTTTTATACCAGTTGGTCGGTAAAAAAGCTTCAGACGATTACGAATAGCAAATTGCAAGTAATTTTTTCCAGCTTCTGGTTTAGCAGGAACATCAAGTACATTTAGCCAAAATAATGTTTCGCGATCAGTGGCAAGTTTTTGTTTTTGATTGAAAATAACACGTAAAGATTGCCCTTTACTTGTTTCGATCGTAGTAATAGGTGGGGTAACAACAAAAGGGGCTTTTGTTGTAGTTGGGTCTGCAATGATGTCTTTGTCATCGATCCATGATTGCACTAATGCAATTTGATCACCAACATTGGTTAATTGAACAGAAACAAATTCTTTATCGCTTGGGTAGATTACACGTGTACCTGTAATCACAATACCTGCTTGAGCAGATGTGATATAAGTACCGAGTGTTAATAACGTAGAAATAAAAAATTTTATTTTCATTAAGAAACCTACTGAGAGATACAAGTCTGGTTAGTGTATTTAATTAACGCAGACTTGTTTGAAAATTTACAGACCCAAATGATTAATTATGGATATACAACATAGTAAGTAGCAGTTGTACTTACATCACCTGCAGTTGTTGCGCCTGTTGCGTAGTAACGTGCATAGAAATCAAGATTTGCAGCACCATTTGCAGTTGCAACATTTGAAGTCACGATATTTTGACCAGTACGATCTTTGGTTAAGTCAATTACTGCTTTTGCAGAGTTTAATAATTGAATATTAACGTTAGTTGCACCGCCTGTTGTTACAGTATTATTCAAACGACCTGCTGTATTAATATTTGCGTTAGTGTTGTCATAGTAGACACCAACATTACCAACAGGACAAGCTGTTAAATTAATTGTAAATTTAGTATCACCATTTGTAGTTGCAGCTGTAGCTAAACTAGATTTAGCTACAGTAGGTAATACAACAGTATAGTTACCAGCAGTACCACCAACTGTACAAGTCTGATCAACAATTTTACCTGTAACTGTAACAGTTCCATCTGGAGCAGCGAAAACTGTTGAAGATGCTAACCCTAAGCCAATGATAGCTAAGCCTAATTGAACTTTTTTCATAGATTTTCTCTCAGTACCACGTTGATTAACCCTTAATGATCATCCTCAAAAAAGGGGGAGTGTTTAGAAACTAAACAATTAAACGCACTATAATTCTTTTACAAAAAAACACAACAAAAAAGTGATAAATATCACATTTATTTTACTCAATATTTGATATGTAGCACTTTTTGCAAATAATATGTTTTTTTTATTATTTAAATACAATATCCTATTTATAATTAACTAAATTTTTATAATTTGAATATCGGTTGTGCTTATGTATAAGAAAGTGACAAAAAATGTCATTTTTAACAAATTATTTTGGGCGATTAAATTTATATTAGTTTTTTAAGTTAATTTTAAGTAATTCATCATATTTATTAACTACTTGATTGTTGTTTTATACTATTATATTTTATTATTTCTGAAATTTTTTTTAAGTTAAATTTAATTTATCCGAATTGTTATTGTTTAGTTTTTATTATTAATTTGTGTAGTATTGGTTTAACAAAAAATTATCTTATTAAAATAGAGATGTATCTAATAATAGATGAGCATCTAAAAATATTTTATTTTGTCGATTTGATTGAAAAATTAAAGTGGAAAATTTCTATGCTTTCTAAGCATAATTTACTTGATATTGAAAATAAAATTTTGTTTATAGACCAAAAAAGAATTCTAATCCTCTTTAATCATTATGCTAAAAAAGCGCTTTCCCTTACTGGTAAAGCGCTTTTTGTCTATTGATCAATTTAACTTGGGTCAAGAAAGTACAATCATCAATTCAATCCAATGAGGCGACACAGTATTGTAATCACTGTTGAGATCAGAATAATACTGATTAGAGAATAATGCTTCCAAATTAAATACAATCCAACACATACGCCAATCACTTTGGCAAACCCTGCCCACTCTAGTCCATCTAAAAATGTACTCAGAACAGCAATGGAAAAAAGTAAGGTAGTCGCCGCATCATTAAACAATTGTTCTTGTTGTTTGCTGATTGAAAAATATTGATTAAATGCTAAGCCTGAGTATCGAATTAAGTATGTACCGCATGCAAGAATCATAATGCTAATAAAAATAATCATCTGTTGATTCATCTTATTTTCTTCCCACAAATAAGCCAAACAAGGACATTAATATTGGGATTCCTGTGGGAAGAAATGGCACAGTCATTAAACTAATAAAAGCACCACTTATTGCAGATTTACGAGTTGATTTTTGTTTTAATGCCTTATAAGTAAGCGCAAATAGTACTACTGGGAAAATGCTATCTATTCCCAATAACTTCGTTGTTGCTAAATGATGACCAAGCAAATAACCGATCAGCACACCCATTGGCCAAGCAAATAAAATACCGATTCCGCAAAGCCAATAGGCGCTGCGCTTCAGTTCATCTGATGATTGTGTTAGGCCAAATAAAACACTTTCATTATTCATGATATGGGTAGCAAAAAATTTAAAGCGATTATTTTCGATAAAGTGGTGAACAGCAAGCCCAAATGGAAGATGGCGTAAATTAATCAATAAGCCTGAATAGCCGCTGTTATTGGGCTACTCCCAGAAGCAATCATACCAATAAAAGTAAACTCAGCGGCACCTGCAAGTACGCAACTCGAAAGTAGTAATGGTATCCAAATCGGCAAATGATAATTTATTGCAAGCGAACCAAGTGAAACACCAATCAATGCAGTCGCAACACAGATAATCGCAATGGATTTAACAAGGGGCTTGGGTAAATTTCTAAATTCTTTATACTTCATTTGAGTGACCTTGGTTGGCTTTACATGATTTTTCGCTATATCGAACGATCATTTGTTATAATAGTTTGAATATTTTTGTTCGTCAAATCGAACGATTGTTTTTTCGGAAGAGTAATGTCGATACCCATTGAAATCATCGCAATAAATTTGCAAAGAGAAAGAAAAAGTGCTGCATTATCTTTAGGTGAAGTGGCTAGGCGTGCTGGTATTGCAAAGTCTACACTCTCTCAACTTGAGTCTGGACAGGGTAATCCGAGTTTAGAAACCTTATGGGCCTTATGTGTCGCTTTAAATATACCCTTTGCAAAATTGGTCGAAGCGCAAACCCAATCCTCACAAGTTATTCGCTATGGTGAAGGTGCTTCAGTAAGCTCAGAAATATCAAATTATCAAGCAGTTTTGTTAGCAACTTGTCCACCGAATGCACGACGTGATGTGTATATTTTAACGACTCAACCAGGACAAGCCCGTTGTAGTCAACCTCATCCTGTAGGGAGCGTAGAACATATTATTATCATGCAGGGATCAGCTAAAGTGGGTTTGGCCAATGCTTATGAAGTTCTAAAAGCAGGCGATTATATGTCTTATCCAGCAGACCAAGCACATATCTTTGAAGCACTCGAGCAAGATACGCGCGCAATTCTAATTTCTGAACAGAGATAGTGCTTTTTGCAATGTTAAAGCTGTGTTTTTTAGCGAAGTCGGTTTTCTGCTTCTATGAATCACTTTATAATGTGGCAAATTTTATGTGATGGAATTAAGATCTGTGAGTATTATTGTTGCCTTAGATGCAAAAAGCCAATATGACGCCCTAACAATTGCTGATCAATTAGATCCATCACTATGCCGTTTAAAAGTAGGCAAAGAATTATTTACTCATGAGGGTCCAAGTGTTGTAAAAGCTCTTCATGATAAAGGCTTTGAAGTGTTCTTGGATTTAAAATTTCATGATATTCCAAATACGACTGCGCAAGCAGTATGTGCAGCAGCTGACCTAGGTGTATGGATGGTAAATGTACATGCTTCTGGTGGTCGTAAGATGATGGAAACGTGTGTAGAACGTCTAAAAGCAGGTAATTATGCTACGCAACTGATTGCTGTGACAGTTTTAACTTCAATGGGTCGTGAAGATTTGCGTGATCTTGGTTTAGATATTGAGCCTTTTGAACAAGTGAAGCGTCTTGCAAAACTGACACAAGACAGTGGTTTAGATGGGGTGGTTTGTTCTGCGCAAGAAGCAAAAATGTTACGCCAAGATTTAGGCGCAGAATTTGCGCTGGTTACTCCAGGTATCCGCCCAGTGGGTGCAAATGCCGATGATCAAAAGCGTATCGTTACACCGAAGCAAGCGATGCTTGATGGTTCAACACATTTGGTGATTGGTCGACCGATTACCCAATCTGAAAATCCTAGCCAGACACTACGTGATATTTTGGCGACATTATAAAAATTAAGCCCTTTTTTGAATGAGACAAGAGGGCATATTTTCAAACATGATCATCTAAATTATATGTTTGTTTGGGCGATTAATCGAATTTTTAATTCATTCCACACTCAACATGGCGTTTCATATTATTTAAAGTGCTGCTAGTACACTAACTGCTATTGGTGCCAACACGGATAGTACAAAGCCACTGACCATTGCATGAGGAATAAAGTCATTTCCACAAGCTTGTTTAACCATCGGTAATGTGACATCCATTGCTGTTGCACCTGCGGATGAAATGGCTGAGCGAGGGTAGCGCCATCCGATTAGATACATAAATAAAATTGCAAAGATTTCTCTAAATAAATCATTCATTAACGCCACACTACCTAAGTGTGCATTTTTTAATTCTGTGACTACGATGCCTGTCATGGAGTAGAAACCATAACCTTGTGACAGCATAATTAAATCTCTCATGCTGATGCCTTGAATCAAGAAAAATGAAGCAATTGCACCTAAAAGTGAACCGATTACACATGCTAAAGGCACAAGCATAATTTTCCAATTTAACCAAGAACGATCCAGCGGTGAATAAGCCAAATCTAAGCCAATCAATAACATATAAACCAAAAGTAAGTTCCATGTACTGATGTGCAAAGGTAAATCAGCAGCATGTGCAAACCCAGCTATGGCATAGCCAATTGCCAAAGCAATAAATGCATAGCTAATATTTAATAATGAGCCAAGTAGCAATTCGGCAGAGACTCTACCTTGGGCAGGTTTAACACCAATCGCTTTAAAAACAACATAACAGCAGGCAAAAGCACCCAATGAAGTGGTCAGCGCGATGGTGATTGCGCTAGTTAAGATTTGTGCAGGGCTGGCAATGTTGTGGATGGTTTGAGAAAACTCAATGGCTATAGCAATCAGTAAAATATAAGTAAAATATGGTAATAGCTTAAATGCTATTTTTTCAATCGCTTGGGGAATTCTACGAGCAAGAATAAATCCGAGAATTAAGCAAAATAACAGTTGGAAAATGAGCCAGAGCGATTGCATAAATAATAGATAGGCAGTGAAAACCTATCTATTATAATCGAAGCTTTAAAGACTGTTTAGATTATCCTGATCAGATCATAAAAAATTATGCCGCTTGAGATTTTTTCTGTAGTCGCTGATTTTTGCCCAGCAGTCGGAAGTTACTCGGATTAACTTTGCGTGTCTCTAGCCAAAATTTCCATGTATATGTTGGCCATAAGGAAAAGTTTTTGCCTCCATCTTGCTGATACCAACTGACACAACCTGATTGCCAAACCGTACCGCTCAGTTGTTTTTGTACATTGTCATTGAATTGATCTTGAATTTCATCTTTGACAGCCACTGCTTGTGTCTGCGTTTTTTCAACCATTTGGATAAGCTGTAAAATATAATTGACTTGGGATTCAATCATAAAAATAACAGAATTATGTCCTAATACCGTGTTCGGACCAAGGAGTTGAAATAAGTTCGGAAAACCTTTGGTATTTACACCATAGAAACTTTCTGCACCATCTTTCCATGCTTGTTTTAACTCTAGACCGTTTTCGCCATAACAATCAAAAGATTTTAAATAAATTCTTGGATCAGTAATAAAGCCAGTACCATAGATTAGACAATCAATTTTACGTGTTTTACCATCTTTAGTGATGATACTGTCTTCAGTTATTTCTTGAATTGCATCGGTAATCAGTTCAACATTTTCACGATTGAACGTTGGAAAGTATTTATTTGAAATCAAGATGCGTTTACAGCCCATAACATAATTGGGGATCAATTTTTTTGCTGTTTCGCTGTCTTTGACTTGGAATTTGATAAAGGCTTCAGCAAGTTTCTGGCCATATTTCATAATTTTTGGTTTTACAATGGGAACTACTCGAGATTCATTCGACCAATATAGACGTGCACGATGTAACTTTCTAAACCATTCAAAACGTTGGAAGAGTTTTTTGTCTAAAGCGTTATAAGCACGCTCATCACGGGGAATTACCCATGCAGGCGTTCTTTGTAATACATAAAGGTTTTGAACTTTAGCGGCAATTTCTGGAATATATTGAATCGCACTGCCACCTGTACCAATAGATGCAACGTTTTTCTGGTTCAGATTATATGCATGGTTCCAATGAGATGAATGGAACACTTCACCTTTAAATTTTTCGATGCCTTTAATGTGTGGAATTTGCGGGACATGCAGAGGACCAGAGGCAAAAATAACAAATTGTGCATCAATCTTTTGACCATTTTTTAGTGTTAAATGCCAATTAAATTGCTCTTCATCGTAGTGTGTAGCTACGACTTCTTGGTTGAATTGAATATATTTTTTTAAATCAAATTGTTGAATGAGATCTTGAATATAGTCAAAAATTTCTGGTGCTTCAGCATAACGTTTGGACCAATCTGTTTTTGGAGCAAAAGAAAGTGAATACATATGTGATTGTACATCACAAGCAGCGCCAGGATATTGGTTTTCACGCCATGTTCCACCGACTTCGCTGGCTTTTTCAAGGATGATAAAATCATGAATATTGGCTTGTAGTAGACGAATTGCCATTGCTAATCCACCAAAACCTGATCCAATGATCGCAACTTGGGTTGTTTGTGTTTTTCCTGTAACTACAGATGTTGTACTCATTTTTCTTTGCTCTGAGCTTTCCAATTTTGCATAGAATATCGAAATAGTTGCGTTTGAAATATGATTGCACTGACATGAAAATTGATATATTCGGCAATTTTCAAAATGTTGACTTTGTAGTAAAAAGTTTAGGTGAAAATGAAATGATGATGAAATGAAGCGATCGATTCTCGGTTTAATTTATTTAATTCATGGTATGCGTAATGCGGGAATTGATGTGGACTCACGGCTTGCTAGCGTTGGCATTAAAGCTGATGCCTTGGATCCAAGTTCAATTATTCATCCAAGTTTAGAGTGGGATATTCAGAAAATCATCGGGCAAGGGGTACAACCAGAAAAAGGTTTATTCATTGGTCAACATTATTCGCTCGCAGGCTATGGCCCCTTACTCATGTTGTTGGTGACATGCAGTAATGTGGGTGATGCGATTAAAAATGGTATTCATTATCAGTGTCTTACTTATTTATATGGAGTATTGGGTCTTGAAAAAGGCAACCATCAAATCGCACTGACATATCAGCCTGTAGACTTGGAAACAGAAATGGGTTTACTTCGAGCACAATGTGAAATTTCAGGAACTTATAAATTTCTTGACGATATTTATAAAATGATGGGATTAACAGCACCAAGTGTCAGAATTGAATTGCCATTTCAGCAACCACAAGATCTAAGTGTCTTAAAACAATACCATGATTATTATGGTTCGGATTTGCATTTTAACTGTGACAAAGCTGCATTTTGGATCAATGAAGATGTGATGCAGTTACCCATACCTTCAGCTGATCCAATTACCCATCGGGTTTATGAGGCGAAATGTATTGCTGAAATTGAGCGATTGAATGCAGAGGAGAAGAAAGTTGCTCCACTTATTCAACGTGTGAATGACTATTTAGAGTTACAACAAGGCATCATCCCTTCTATGGCAGAAGTGGCTCAAGCCTTAAATGTACCTGAACGAACATTACGCCATCAGTTACAGCAGTTGAATACGAGCTATAAGCAAATCCGAGAACAGTTGATTAAGCATAAAGCTTTGCGTTTGATTGAATATAAAGAATATTCAATTGAGGTGATTGCAGAACTGTTAGGGTATTCAGAGCCCGCTGCATTTAATCATGCATTTAAGCGATGGTTTGGACAAAGCCCTCGACAGTACGGTAAATAAACAGGTGGTGTTAAAGTGAAATATAGTGTTGAAATAATGCCAAAGTTTTATTTATCAAAAATGAATATTCGATATACTTCCTTCAGCCTTTAAAAGTTACAAAATGATATGTTATTAGATCAGAATACAACTTCTTCAACAGCATTTAGTCCCGTTTCACCTGCTGAGCGTTATGCAAAAGCATTATCATCTGGACAATTTTTACCTGATGATGCTCAAGCTCAAGCAGTACATGAGCTGGAACGTGTGTGGCAAGAGCTGATTAATCGTTATAAAGCATCTAAAAAGGCTTTTCGTCGTTTCCGTCGTCAAACAGCACCTAAAGGTGTTTATATGTGGGGCGGTGTTGGGCGTGGCAAGACCTGGTTAATGGATCAGTTCTATGATTCCATTCCATTCCGCCGTAAAACACGGATGCATTTTCACCATTTTATGCAGTTTGTTCATAAAGAGCTCAATAAGTTATCTGGCCAACGTAATCCATTGGATATTGTGGCAGATCAGATCTATAAAGAAGCTGTAGTCATTTGTTTTGATGAGTTTTTTGTATCCAATGTTACGGATGCGATGATTCTCAGCGATTTATTCCAAAAGCTTTTCAATCGTGGTATTACATTGATTGCGACATCGAATATTGCACCAGATGGTTTATATAAAAATGGTATCCATCGTGATCGTTTTATTCCTACGATTGAAATGGTGAAAACTCATTGTGCCATTTTAAATGTCGATGCGGGTGTGGATTATCGTTTACGTGTACTGAAACAGGCACAATTGTTTAAAGCACCGCTTACCGATGATCATAAGGTATGGATGGCAAAACGTTTTAGTGCTTTGACTGCATCACAAACTGTTTCAGAAGAGCCAATTATCATTAATAATCGTGTGGTGGAAACTTTAGGCCATACTGAAGATGTTCTGTGGTGTGACTTTAGAGAATTATGTATGAAGCCACGTAGTCCGTCTGATTTTATTGAAATTGCCAATATTTATAATACAGTACTGGTCAGCAATGTTCCGCATTTGACAGATTTACTTTCAGAAGGGACACGCCGTTTTATTTATCTCGTCGATGAATTCTATGATCGGGGCGTAAAATTATTGTTGACCTCCGAAGATTCAATTATTGAGATTTATGAAGGCGAAAAACTTGCCTTTGAAATTGAACGTACACGTTCACGTCTGTTAGAAATGCAATCAGATGAATATTTACAATCAGAACATCGTCTGATTAAAGGCAACAGTGAATTAGAAGTTGAATAATTGATTCACATATGTAAAAAAGCGATCTTGCTCAACAAAATCGCTTTTTTATTGGCTGTTTTAAACACAACTTATTTTAATTAAAACGTTAAGCTCCAGAAAGTTTGACCTCAGATGCATCAGTTCTTGTTGAATAGACTTCATCGATCTCATTGTGTGAAGCCAGAAGTTAACCCACTTGAATTTCTGTAGTGGGGTGGCGTACACGGCTTTTATTCGGTGTTGCGATTAAATAGGCCAATGTCAGTGGTCCTAAACGACCAGCAAACATCAGACAAATCAAAGCAACCTGACTGCCAGCATGTAGGTTCTCTGTAATACCCCGTGATAATCCCACTGTACAAGCTGCTGAAACAGCTTCAAATAATAAATCTAAAAACTTTTTGTCAGGTTCAAGAATCAGTAAGGTGAAAAAGCCAATTAGAATTAAAAGCGAAGTGATTGAGATAACAGCAAGCGCTTTAAATGTGGCTTGATGCGAAACTGAATGACCAAAAACGGTGATTTCATCTGATCGTTTTAAAAAAGTGATGACACTTAAGATCATAATGATAAATGTACCCACTTTAATCCCACCTGCAGTACTTAACGAGCCGCCACCAATAAACATTAAAACCATAGTGATCAATGTTGAAGCGTTGGTCATACTGCTGACTTCTAAACTATTAAAGCCAGATGAGCGTGGTACTGTTGCATGGAACCATGCATTGAGTGCTTGGTCACCAAATGACATCGGTGCAAGTGTGAGAGGATTGGATGCCTCAATCGCCCAAATTACAATAAACGCAAAAAGGTTAAGTCCTGCAATTGTAGAGAGGATTAACTTGCTGTTGGTTGAAAGTTTTTTCCAGCGCTTTGCTTTCTTGATGTCCATCAATACCACAAAACCAATACCACCAATGATATATAGCATACTAATGGTAAAAGTCACTATGTATTGGTCTGAGAAGCTCATTAAACTATTGGGAAATAAGGAAAAACCACCATTGTTAAATGCTGAAATGCTATAAAACAAGGCATAGAAAAAGGCATGTTCAAGGTCATAGTGATGTGACCACGCCATGGTCAAAATGCCTGTACCAATCGCTTCAAAAAATAGGGAATAAAGGAAAACGCCTTTCACGGTAAACGTGGCTTTGGCTAAACTGGTTTGACCGATGGTTTCTTGCGCCATAATCTGCTGTTTGAGCCCAACTTTGGATGACAAGATTAGAGCAGCAAGTATTGCGAAGGTCATAAAACCAAGACCACCGCACTGAATCAAGATCATCACAACCACTTGACCAAATGTAGTGAGTGATTCACCAATATTGACGACTGAAAGCCCCGTAATTGTAACAGCAGAAGTTGCCGTAAAGAGGGCATCAATCCATGTTAAATCGCCTTGATGTGCGAAAGGAAGCTTTAATAACAGTGTACCGATAATGATAAAGCTCAAAAAACCTAAAGCAAGTAAACTCGGTGGACTGAGGTTAATACTGTTATGATTTTTGTTGATCAGTTCTTTTTTAGATAAACGCATAGTTATAACTATAAGAAACGAATCGAAAATTGTCTTAACATTTCTACAGGTCCTTCAAGGATAAGTACATCTTTTTCCTGTAAAATAGTGCCAGGCGCAATATCATAAAGCACATGAGAGCCACGCTGTAATAATAATGTGGTCAATTCTGGCGTGTTTTCCATCACTGTTTGAAATTGCGCACCTTGTAAATTTGCACCGATTTCAATTTTTACAATATAGCGATCATTGTTCAATGCCATATAGCGTCTGACCATCGGATAACTTAAAGACTGAGCAACACGAATACCCATATCTTCTTCAGGATGAATAATTTTACTGATTCCCAAATGAGATAAAATCATATGATGAGATTTAGATTTTGCTTTGACAAAAATCTTTTCGATACCTAAGTTTTTTAAATGAAGTACACATAGAATACTGGCTTCAATATCTTCACCAATCGCAACAACGACTGCATCACAATTTTTGATATTGAGTTCATCTAAAACATGTTCATCTGTCGCATCTGCAATGACTGCATGACTGATTCTATCTGCAATGTTTTCTACATTTTTCTTTAAAGTATCAATACCAATCACATCATGATTTAAGTTTGTTAGTTCAAGCGCAACAGCTTCACCAAAACTACCTAAACCGATAACAGCGAACTGCGCCATTCTACAAAATCCTTATCTCAGCACTGAATTTGTGTGAGCATTATCATCTTCAAATTTTATATATTTTATATTTAAAGTGTTCAGACGCCAATCAAGAAACCATGAATATAAACTGATATATGTAAAGAAAACTCGTTTTATGTCATAAAACTTTAAAAATTAATCAATATGATCATGAATAGTGTTTGAAATAGATCTCAGCCAAAGTTTGGTTCTCTATGCAAGTATAAGAAAATGGATGATAAAAAAATTTATAAAATACTACAGCACTGGTTTCCTGAATTGAAGCAAAGAGATGTGCCAAAAAAGAAGTCACGTCAAAGCTTTGAGGAATTTTTAAACTGGATTGCTGCAGAAAAATTTGGTGGTCGTTTTCGTGCATATTTGATGAAAATTGATCGAATGGAATTTCATGAAAACCAAATTGAACGAAGCGCTGTATTTCATGAATATGCGGTTGATAGTCTCAGGATTTAAAGCTTGATACAGGAAAGGGCAAAACCTTTATTTGATCATTTTGAGTTGCATAAGGATGTTATTGGACGTTATTACAATGTACAAGATCAAGTGTACGATATTGTATTTGAAGAAATATTGAAAGAGGCCAAACAACATCATCATGAGTTACTCTTGATTTATGCCGAGGACTACTATTGGCTCATCGTTCCCAATCATGAACATAAAATCGAAAAATTCTGTAAACATTTTAATAAACAATTTCATGATGAAGATGTCAGCATTGAGCATTATGCATTATTTGATTGTTCTAGATCGACTTGATGTTTAAATTTGCTTTTTATTACTCTAACTATAATCATATGAGAGATTACAATGCCACACAAAATATATTTACTTCTTCAAGCAACTTTTGCTGAATTAAACCAACAACCTATCCCTGTAGATGATGAATTCGATACATTTAATGATGATGGTGATTTAAATATGGCAGTATATTGAGTATAAGTTTTCATATGTATCTCATTCAGTGTCTTAACAATTCGAGATAAAAAATTAAAAGCTTTTCAACTTTTCTGATTTCCCATATGTCACTTTATAACGTGGATCATTAAAAAAGAAATAAGCCATCATTGCGATAATTATTGACAGAATAATGACACCAATCTTAGTCGCATTTATTTCTAGATTTTGATTCGATAGATAAATTTTCATTGAATATATACAGCCCAATAAAGTCAACATATATAACAACATAGATGTATAGGGCGCTTTAGGGGCTAAACGTAGCATGAGGTAGGGAATACTTGAGTTCAAAAGCAGAACAACCAACAATATGCAAAGGATGTAAATCAAAGAAGCATTTTGACTCAGCGTATATTCACTCAAAAATAGTACGGTATTGATAAAGATATAGCTGAACAATGGGATCAGAATAAATTTAGTCCAACTTTTCATTATAATTTAATCTTTTTAAAATTTTATTAATTATACCTCAATACTAAAAAAATAGCCTGCAATGATTTACAGGCTATTTATATATTTCATTGAGTTTATTTCAAGAAACGTTGATAACCTAAATTATTGGTAATTTCTTGATATGGATAATTGATATTTTCCAAAGTCTCAATTAAACCATCTGGATTTTGTACTGCATCTTCGGCATCCAAACCAACTAAGACACGACCTTCAGCTGCACCATGATTACGATAATGGAATAAGCTGATGTTATGTGTTGGCCCCAAACGTTCAAGGAAGGTCAATAAAGCACCTGGACGTTCAGGGAATTCAACTCGGAATAAGCGTTCATTGGCAATATCTGCATGCCCACCGATTAAATAACGGATATGCAATTTTGCCACTTCATCATCAGAAAGATCGTCTACATCATAATGAACTTTCAATGCTTCATAGATGTCATGGCGCTCTTTTTCACCAAATTTTAAACTGATCCCGACAAAAACCTGCGCCGCTGAAGCATCACTGGCACGATAGTTAAATTCAGTGATATTACGACCTTGTAAAGCACGGCAGAAGTTTAGGAAAGAACCTTTTTCTTCAGGGATGGTGACAGCAAAAATCGCTTCTTTGCGTTCCCCTAATTCAGTTCTTTCTGCAATGTAGCGTAAACGGTCAAAGTTCATGTTTGCGCCACATACAATTGACACCATGTTCTTACCTTCAAGACCATGTGCTTCTACATATTTTTTAATACCTGCCAAAGCCATTGCACCAGACGGTTCTACGATACTGCGACATTCGTCATAAGTATCTTTAATTGCTGTACAGATTTCATCGGTATTCACCAAGACAACTTCTGGCTCAACAATAGGCCCTGAAAGATCAGATTTTTGTAATTGAATTACTTCAAATGGTTTTTCACCAATTTGAGCGACAGCTGTACCATCTGCAAACAAACCAACTGATGGTAAAATGACCTGTTCTTTGGCTTCTAAAGCTGCTTTTAAGCATGCAGATTCGTCATACTCAACTGGGATGACTTTAACATGCGGTGCAACATCACCTAAATAAGCAGCAACACCTGCAATCAAGCCACCACCACCAACAGCGACAAATACGTATTCTACGTCACGCCATTGACGTAGAATTTCATTGGCAATCGTACCTTGCCCAGCCATCACCAGTTCATCATCATAAGGCGGGATAAAGGTCATTCCTTCATCTGTTGCACGTTGAATCGCATATTTATTGGCAACATCAAAAGAATCACCATGAAGTACCACTTCACCACCTAAGCGTTTAACGGCTTGTACTTTAATATCGGGTGTGGTTTTTGGCATCACAATAATGGCGCGAATACCTAACTTTTGACCAGATAACGCCACGCCTTGTGCATGGTTACCCGCAGAAGCAGTAATAACGCCACGTTCCAACTGAGATTTCGGTAATTGGCTGATACGGTTATAAGCACCGCGCAGCTTGAAAGAAAAGACAGGTTGTAAGTCTTCGCGTTTGAAGCGAATGTTATTGTTTAGTTTTTCACTAATTCGTGGCGCTGCTTCGAGTGGGGTTTCGATTGCAACGTCATAGACGGTTGCCTGTAATATTTGTCGAACCAAACGAGACAGCATGTTAATTTTCCATCTAACAGTTTAAAATGAGCATCCATTGTAACAAACCGTTGCACCTTTGCGTTTTAAAATTATGCAAAATGTGCAGGAAATTGAAATTTAATTGAGAGAAGTCATGAGCCTTTATGCAACCCAGGATGAGAAAAAACAAGCTGCAGCCCAAGCCGCTTTAAAACACTTACCAAAAGGGGGCATTTTGGGTGTGGGTACTGGAAGTACCGTCAATTTCCTTATTGAATTATTGCCTCAACTTCAACTTGAAGCTGCTGTAGCAAGTTCTGAGGCGACTGCCCAACGCCTTAAAAAATTAGGTATTGAAGTTGTTGATATGAATCATGTTGGTGGCCTAGATGCTTATGTGGATGGAGCGGATGAAATTGATCGTCATTTGCATATGATTAAGGGCGGTGGTGCTGCACTAACACGTGAGAAAATCGTTGCTTCGATAGCAAAAAAGTTTGTGTGTATTGTTGATGACTCTAAGTGGGTAGAGCAGCTTGGTCGTGAGTTCCCTTTGCCAATTGAAGTTATTCCAATGGCACGTTCAGCAGTTGCACGCAAAATCGTCTCTTTAGGGGGTGATCCTGCCTATCGTGAAGGTGTTGTAACAGATAATGGCAATGTGATTTTAGATGTTCACAATTTTAATATTTTAAATGCTTTAGAGTTGGAAAAAACCATTAACGATATTCCAGGTGTCGTGTGTAACGGTATCTTTGCGATTAATAAAGCTGATATTGCAATTGTCGCGACCAATAATGGTATTGAAGAACGTACTGCGATTTAAACGATATCCCCAAAACCCTTCATTGAGAAGGGTTTTCTCGCTTAATCACAGAACCAGACTAATTGAATTCAGAGTAATATGACAAATACGCTTCCTGAAATTAAAATTAGCCATCATGCACGGGCAACACGTTTACGTTTACGTGTTGAACCGTCTCAAATTCGATTAACTGTGCCTAAGTTTTGTACTCAGCGCCAAGTTCGTGATTTTTTAAAACAATCAGAACAATGGATGATTGAAACATGGCAGAAACAACAACAAAATATTGCGCTCATTGATCGTAGTTTACCCATAAGTTTGAACCTGTTTAATTTACAACAACCGATCAAGATTATTTATCAAAAACAAAGTTATGGCTTTGATTTTGATAAAAATACAATGACAATCTTTATCAACGATCAACAACCTGAAAATTATTTAAAATCTTTTGTTATTAGCTACGCCAAGCAATATTTACCAGTGTATTTACAACAGGTCAGTGAGCAAACGGGCTTGAAATTTAAACAGTGTTCGATTCGGCAGCCTAAAACTCGTTGGGGAAGCTGTACCCAAAAGCATGATATTATGTTGAATAGTGCATTAGCATTGTATGACATAGATATTACCCGTTATGTCTGTATACATGAGTTAGCACACACCCGTCATTTTGATCATAGTGCTGCATTCTGGGCGGAAGTTGCCCAACATGACCCAAATTATAAGCACCATCGCCAAATTTTAAAAAATGGTTCTTTACCATGGTGGTGGAGCTAATCAAATCGTAAAATAAAGTCTAAATTTTAAAAAATATGTGCTGGAAAATAACATGGCAATAAAAAGAATCGTCAGTAATATTCAGGCTTCTGACTTAACATTATCACAAGTTTTTTATGGTGACTTTTTGGGAATGGATTTAGTCATGGATCATGGGTGGATCAAAACCTATGCGAGTCATGAATTAATGCACCCACAAATTAGCATTGCATCACAAGGTGGAAACTCAATAGCAGTCCCTGATTTTTCCATCGAGGTAGATAATGTTGATGAGTTGTATCATCAGGCTGTGAAATTAAATTTGATCATCCTATATGCATTAACTCAAGAAGAATGGGGTGTAAAACGTTTTTACGTCAAAGATCCATTTGGAAAAATTGTCAATATATTACAACACGTCGAAAGTGAATGATGTTAAACAAATGTCGGGTATAAAAATGCAATGGAATAAATTGGTACCAGAATTAATCGTAACGGATCTACATAAAAGTTATTACTTTTGGGTAGAATTATTGGGTTTTAGCTCAATGTATCAACGTATTGAAGAAAATTTTATCTATTTGGATCTTGATGGTGTGCAGTTTATGCTGGAACAGCAACAAGAGGGACAATGGCTTACAGCCCAGTTAGATTATCCCTTAGGGCGAGGCATAAATTTTCAAATCGAAGTTGAACAGCTTGATGAGATTTTACATCGTTTAAATGCTGCTGAATGGCCACTATTTGATGAACTTGAAGAACGTTGGTATCGTGCAGCTGATATAGAACATGGTCAAAAACAATTTTTAGTCCAAGATCCAGATGGCTACTTATTACGTATTGTTAAAGTGCTTGGGGAAAGACCAATTCAACTTGATGAAGAATGAAATGCGATAAAAGAAGATGCTTGTAACGATGATGAAGATTCGATATTTTCAACCACAAGATATGCTGCCATTGAGTAAGCTTTTTTTAGAAAGTCGAAAAAAGAGTTGGTCATGGTTGGATTCTTCGAAATGGCAACTTGCAGACTTTGAAGCATATACGCAAAATGAAATTGTTCTCGTTGCTGAAAATAATCAACAATATTTGGGCTTTGCTTCTATTTATCTTCAAGATAATTTTTTACACCATCTCTTTGTCGCTCCAAGTTTACAAAATCAAGGGGTAGGCAGCACTTTGTTAGCATCGGCAGAACAACTGTTTACCGACACAGGCTATCTCAAATGTTTAACTATGAATAAAACTGCGCTGGCTTTTTATAAACACCATGATTGGAAAACAGTCAGTACAGGCGAAAGCGATGAGGGTGCTTATGTATTAATGTCCAAAGAAAAATTATAAAGTCGTTTTATTTACCCATTGTTTAATCATATTGACAATTTCTTCGGGTTGCTTTATCCATGCACTGTGTTGATTACCTTGGATTTTTCCAGATAAATCGATCATTTCAATACTTGGACTTTTAAAATACTGGCTCAAAGCGAGCATAGAGCGCATTGGTGCAAAATCATCAGCATTTAAAGCGATAAATAAAGATTGATTTTCAACAATTTTTTCTTTTTCAATGATGTGTTTATAATTTCCTGTAAATACAACTTTTGACCAATCGCGCATTAAGGATCGTGCTTCACGTTGACCAAAAGCAATTTTATAACCTGCAAAATAACCATCTTTCAAAATCATGGCATTAATAAGGCTAACAGCTTTTAAAATATTAATTTTTCCTTTTAAGTCCCAATTTTTTAATCCAATATTGCCTGTAGCGACCCCGATCACCTTGTTGTTATGATTTTGAGCATATAGTGTCGCTAAATGCCCGCCTAAACTATGACCTAACAATATTGGCTGTGACGGACTTAATTCCAAGGCAGCTTGTTCAAGTTTCACAATGAAATCATCAATTAAATCTGCATAACCATAGTTGATATGAGCAGAGATAAGAGGAGTGTTTCGTCCACAATGCGGATAATCAGCAGCAATTACATTAAAACCATTTTGTGTCAGTGATGAAATTAACTTTTGATATTTATTTATTGCTACACCTAAAGTAACCAATAAAATAATACTGTGTTTATTTTGTGGATGATGGTGAAGATCGACCACTATAGGATATTGCTGAAAGTATATGGTTGTTTGCATTGCGGTGATTTTCAGCATTTTGTTATTCCTTAAAAATATTCATTTCAATCATCTGTGGAAGTCCTAATTTACACATCAATGCTGTACGGGATTGAGGTCTATTTTTTGCTTCTTTTAAAACAAGTTTAGACATTTCTGCATTGAAATGAGCTCTTGGATATTGGAGCAAAACGTCATTTCTAAATAGGGATGGAAATAAGGCGTAATCTGTTCCAATGACATCACATGATGTTGCTTGTTGTAGTAAAACAACTTCTTTGGACAAATTAGAATCTTGTGCATCTAAATAGCCGTTCATATGTAGGCAAATTGCATTTGAAATATTTTTTGTTTTTATTTCAGGGTAATGATGTTTTTCACATAAGCGTTCAACACGTAAGACACTTTCATAGGTAAAACAATGACACGAATATTGTTCCAGATGGTCAACTAAACCTAAATCATGCATTAAGTAAGCAATGATAAAACTTTCTTCATCAAGGTGCCATTTTCTGATCTGAGCAAAACCTACACCCCAAAAGTAACTTCGCCATGAATGATGAATGATCGCTAGATGATTGCATTGGCTTAATTCATGGATTGCTTCTTGTACCAGAGCAGTGTCAGGAATTTGAATATGTTTGAATTGTAATGAATGTGAACTTGCTTTGGCTTGTATAAAACTACGGCTATATTTTAATGTAGTAGGGATAAGAATTTGATTTATGAGCTTAATTTTTTCTTTAAAGTTGAGTTTTCCTTGGGTGAGTTCCATCCATTGTCTTGATCCGATCATGTTGAATTATTCCTATTAATAAAATTAGAGTAATTACTCTAATTATTCTGCACAGTTTATTTCTCAAATACAAGATAAATTTCTCAACGTTATTTCGTGCTATTTTTTTGTTTAAAAAGAAGTGCAGGATTTATTGATTATTTTAAAAATCTCATTGACTTTTATCTAAAATATTTCGGCTTAAAATAAATTCAACAAAAAAATAAGATAAATTTTAAGCCCTCGTATATAGGGTTAAAAGTAATTCTTAAAAAACTGAGTAAAATTACAAAATATTTAGATTATTTTTAATCATAGATTGAGTGTATATAAATAAATGCTCTAAACTTGCTTTCTGGTCATTATTTCCTATTTCTTATCACCAAGATATCAGACGTGAATTTTGCAGATACTCATTACTTTATTTTAATTGTACCTGTCTGCCTAATATTAATGGGTGGTTTACTTTTAATCTGCAATTTCTTTTTTAATGCACCTTGATATTTATTTTGGTTAGGGCTTGGCTATATTGTGCCATCATTTTCTCTCGCCGCACAAAGCTTTATGTCAAATCAACAATTAACCATGACTGCACCATTTTTAGGTGGTTTATATTTATTTGGTGCTTGGTCTAGCGCTTATGCGATGGCCTTAAGAAAAAAAGGAAGTTCACATGCACTCATCGCATTATTGGTGACGATGATAACGCTTGGTTTGCTGGTTTATTATTCCTATGTGGATCAGCAACTTTGGATAAGAATGCTGGTTTTAAATATTGCAATTGCAAGTATAGGATCTTTGGTTTTAAGGTCAACCTTTGCAAATTATCAACACAGTGATTGGCTCAATAAAAATGTTGATTTTTCGTATTTTTTTATTGTTCTATATACCTTTATTCGTAGCATAATTATTTACTTCTTTCTGCGCAACATAGATGTCAATATGCTTGCGAACTCGGCCTGGTGGTTGATGATGTTGGCCGCCAGTATTTTACTAAGTTTGTGGTTTGCTATTGTACTTTTGGGAACATTAGTTCGAGATGTTATTTTGAAGCTTAATGATGAACGTTCCAGAGATCCATTAACCCATCTGCTTAATCGTCATGGATTTTATGATGCCGCAAAGGTAAATTTATTTGAATTACCACAAAAAAAATATTTTTTATTGATGTGTGATGTCGATCATTTTAAAAAAATTAATGACACCTATGGACATTTGGTTGGTGATCAAATTTTACAGAGAGTTGGCCATCTGGTCAGTCAAAATGTGCGTGATGATGACTTAGTTGGGCGTTTTGGTGGAGAGGAATTTATTGTCTTATTACAAGTAGCAGATGCTGCATTTGCCTATGAAATTGCTGAGAGAATGCGTATTGCGATTGAAACAGAACATTTTTCATCTCAAGAAATTTTATTAACAGCCAGTTTTGGACTTGCTCAAGTGAAGCAACGAAATTTAAATTTTGGGATAGAAGTTGCGGATAAACGATTGTATGCTGCCAAACGTGCAGGGAGAAACTGTATCGTACAAGATTAATCTACACATATATATACCAACAGAGATATACAGAACTCAGGCCGAAAAAACACTAAAAAATTATAAAAACCAAGTAAAACAGTTTAGAAAGCATAAACTTCCTGTCATACTACACTTCAACAAAATGGATACTTTTAAATCGAGGTAATAAACGTGATTTCAGTGGGTATTGTCGGTGGAACGGGTTATACAGGCGTTGAATTATTGCGTCTTTTACTACGACATCCAAATGTTCAAGTGAATGTACTGACCTCACGTACTGAAGATGGTCGACGCGTTGATGATATGTTTCCAAGTTTACGCGGGCATACTGATCTTACATACTCTGATTTGAAGATTGACGAATTAAAAAAATGTGATGTTGTTTTTTTTGCAACACCACACGGCGTTGCTATGCAACACGCAGAAGCATTGTTGGCTGCAAATACTAAAGTGATTGACTTGGCAGCAGATTTTCGTTTTCAAAACCTAGTACAGTTTGAAAAATGGTATGGTATGCAACATGCATGTCCCGATGTATTGAAAGATTCTGTTTATGGTTTGTCAGAGCTTAATCGTGAGCAGATCAAACAAGCTAAAGTGATTGGTAATCCGGGTTGTTACCCAACCACTGTACAATTGGGTTTGGCACCGTTGTTTAAACATGCTGCAACATTGGTTAAACCTGAAAGCATTATTATTGATGCAAAATCTGGTGTATCAGGTGCAGGGCGTAAAGCCAGCTTGGGCATGATTTATTCTGAAAATGCTGACAACTTTAAAGCTTATGGGCTTGCAGGACATCGTCATCACCCTGAAATTGTTGAAGCGCTTGAAAATATTTCAGGTTTAAAGGGTGTGTTTGAACATATTTTATTTGTACCACATCTGGTGCCTATGATTCGTGGCATGCTGAGTACCATTTATGTCGATTTAACTGATGAAGGAGATGAAATAGATTTACAAGCATTGTATGAACAGTTCTATGCAAACGAAGTATTTGTAGATGTCATGCCTGCCAACAGTTCGCCAGAAACACGTTCGGTGCGTGGTGCAAATCAACTTAGAATTGCATTATATAAACCACAGCCGAAAAAGTTGATTGTCTTGTGTGTTCAAGATAACTTAGTAAAAGGTGCGGCGGGTCAAGCTGTACAAAATATGAACTTAATGTTTGGTTTTGCTGAAGATGCTGGTTTACAAGGCATCGGATTATTACCATAAAAAACGCTTTATAACTTCACACACATTTAACTTTGCGGTTAAATGTGTGTTTTGATGCGATCAATACTTAGAGATGACGATGCAGAACACAGAAACAAATACCGCGTCACAACCAGCTCAAACGCCGAAAAAACCTTTTATGAAGGGCAATATGCCATTGGTGATTGGTGGCGTTGTATTATGTGCGGGCAGTGTACTTTTAGGTTACACAGTAGGACATCGCCAAGGGCTAACGGTGGTCGGTTTTGATGCAGATGCAGAGCAGTTGGTTGAAGTTGTTAAACAACAAAAAACGACACTTGCAACTTTAAATAAAAATTTAAACGCGGCTGTACAAGAACGTGATGTGGCAGTTTCAAATTCCAATGATTTATTGGAGTCTTTAAATAAAGCCAATGCTGAAAAGTCACAAGTAGATGTGATGAGTGGGATTTATCGCGAAGTGTTAAAGCAACGTGGTGGTTTGAGTTTAACGATTCAAAATCTGGCAGTGAAGCCATTGCCTGAAAATGCTTATGAATACCAACTTGACCTCATTCAAGTGAGTCCAAGACGTGCGACAGGTTCAGTTGAAATTCGTTTGATTAGTGGCACTGAAGTCCTGACTGTACCGATGCAAAACGCAAATTATAATTTTACAGATTATGAACGTTTAACAGGGCGTTGGACGATGCCGAAAGGATTTAATCCACAATTTATTGAAATCCGTTTAAATGGCGCTACACCTGTAACCAAGCGCTTCAGTTGGTCACGTGGGCAAGCTGTAGATAGTTCAGCTGCTTTTGCTACTGAGGTTCCTCAAGCAGAAGCTAATTCTCAATAAATCATAAGTATTTTGGAAAATATGCGAACCAATAAGCGTCAAATGAGTTTAAATGAAGTCAAATCATCGTTCCGTGATTCAGGATATGTGGATTGGCACATCAACATTCGTGTAAGCAATACTGAAGATCCGCATCATGAGCGAGGTGATGTCGCTGTACAAACAGCACCACCTGAAGTCAAAAGACCACCGATGTATGCAGTCATTTTATTGAACGATGACTACACACCAATGGACTTTGTTATTGAAATTTTACAACAATACTTTGCTTTGAATCTTGACCAAGCCACTCAAGTAATGTTAACAGTACATTATGAAGGCAAAGGTGAAGCTGGCGTCTATCCGAGAGACATTGCGGAAACAAAAGCCAACCAAGTAAATAACTACGCTCGATCTCAAGGTCATCCATTGCTTTGCCAGATTGAGCCAAAAGAATAAGGGGGGTTTCATGCTCAGTCGTCAATTAGAAGTTTCACTCCGTTTGGCTGTTAGCATGGCTCGTCAAAAGAGACATGAGTTTCTTACGGTTGAACATTTATTATTAGCGTTACTCGATAACGACTCAGCGGTAAATGCTTTAAAAGTATGTGGTGCTGAAATTATCAGTTTGCGTAAAGAATTAGAGGAATATGTTGAACAACATACGCCTAAACTCGGAGAAAACAACGACCAAGCCCCTCATCCAACTGAAAGTTTCGATCGCATATTGCAACGTGCAATTTTCCATGTTCAATCGAGTGGTGGTGATCGTACTGTAGAAGGTGCGGATGTTTTGGTTGCAATGTACTCTGAACGTGATTCTTTTGCAGTATATTTACTCAAACGTCACCAGATTAACCGTTTGACTTTGACTCAATATTTATCGCATGGTGCGCGTAAAGAAGAGATCCAAGTAGAAGAAGAATCTGATGATTTAGATGGTGAATCAAATGCTTCAGCAAATGCTGGCCCACTTGAGCTATACACCTTAAACTTAAATATTGAAGCGCAAAAAGGTAAAACTGATCCTTTAATTGGCCGTGAAAAAGAAATTGAGCGTGCTGCTCAAATCCTTTGTCGTCGTCGGAAAAATAACCCTTTATTGGTGGGCGATCCTGGTGTGGGTAAAACTTCAATTGCTGAAGGCCTCGCATGGTTAATCGTGAATGGTAAAGCACCAAAACCACTCGCCAATGCTGAAGTCTTTAGTTTAGATATTGGAGCTTTAGTTGCAGGGACTAAATATCGTGGAGATTTTGAGAAGCGTTTAAAGCAACTACTGAACGCTTTGAAAAAAAAACCCGATGCGATTTTGTTTATTGACGAAATTCATATGATTATTGGCGCTGGCTCAAGTATGGGCAGCACGATGGATGCTTCTAATTTAATCAAACCTGCATTGGCAAATGGGACTTTACGTTGCATTGGTTCAACCACTTTCCAAGAATACCGTCAGGTTTTTGAAAAAGATCATGCTTTATCACGTCGTTTCCAAAAAATTGATGTGAATGAGCCATCTATCTCAGAAACAATCGATATTCTACGTGGCTTAAAGAGCAAATTTGAAGATTTCCATCACGTGAAATATGAAGATTCAGCGTTAGTATCTGCGGTTGAGCTTTCTGCTAAATTTATCAATGATCGTTTCTTACCAGACAAAGCGATTGATGTGATTGATGAAGCAGGTGCGCAACGCCGTTTGAAAGCAGAACAAGATGATAATACATTGATCACGGTTGAGAATATCGAAGATATTATTTCTAAGACTGCACGTATCCCGCCTAAAACTGTTTCTAAAGATGATAAATCTGTATTGGAATATTTGGAGCGTGATCTTAAGCGTGTTGTATTTGGTCAAGATGAAGCGATTAGTGCATTAGCATCTGCGATTAAATTGTCACGTGCTGGTTTAAAAGCACCAGATAAGCCAGTCGGTAGTTTTGTGTTTGCTGGTCCTACAGGTGTTGGTAAAACTGAAGTCACCAAACAATTGGCAAAATTACTCGGTGTTGAACTTGTGCGTTTTGATATGTCTGAATATATGGAACGTCATGCTGTATCTCGTCTGATCGGTGCACCTCCAGGCTATGTCGGATATGATCAAGGTGGTTTGCTAACAGACGCCATTCATAAAAATCCGCATTGTGTATTGTTATTGGATGAAATTGAAAAAGCGCATCCTGACGTATTCAACTTATTGCTACAAGTGATGGATCATGGTGCTTTAACAGATAACAATGGTCGTAAGTCAGATTTTCGTAATGTGATCATTGTACTCACCACCAATATTGGTGCTGAGAGTATTTCACGCACCAGTATAGGATTTACTGAACAAGACAACAGTAATGACAATCAAGAAGCAATGAAACGTGCTTTTGCCCCTGAATTCCGTAATCGTTTGGATGGTGTGATTCAGTTTAAAGCTTTACCAACAACCGTGATTGAATCTGTTGTTGACAAGTTCTTAACTGAGCTCCAAGCACAGCTTGATGACAAGAAAGTTGTACTTGAAGTTGATCAGTCTGCACGTGATTGGATGGCTGAAAATGGTTATGATCGCTTGATGGGTGCACGTCCAATGCAACGTTTAATCCAAGAGCATTTGAAGAAGCCACTTGCTGAAATGATTCTCTTCGGTGAGCTAGCAGATCATGGCGGTAATGTCGCGGTGTCTGTGAAAAAAGAGAATGGCAAAGCTGTGGGCCTTACTCTTGAGGTTTTTGAGGACCAAACTGCTGAACCAGCATAATGATGGACGATGCTTAGCCTTAGTGATTTAAAAAATAACCCGCATTGATTGCGGGTTATTTTTTATTTGAATAATCTGTTTCTACAATCTTCATATTTTGTAGCCATGTTAAGAATAATGTTGGCCATTGCGTTGTTTCTGTATTTGCCTTTCCTAAACCCTAGCCATGTCCACCATTTTTAAATAAATGTAATTCATAAGGGATTTTATTTTTAACTAAAGCCATTTGCATATCTAAACTATGTTGAACAGGTGCAATATGATCATCAAGCGCATGTGCTAAAAATATTGGAGGAGTATGTTGACTCACCTGTAAATTGACTGAAAAAAATGCTTGTTCAGTTGAATTATGATTTTTCCCCATTAAACTTTTATAAGCATGCGTATGGTCTAAGGGGGCCTGCATACTAATCACAGGGTAAAGCAATGCGGCAAAGTTGGGTTGAGCTGATACTTGATCGATTGAATCATGAAGTGTTGAAAATTGATGTGACCATTGGGTAGCAAGCATACCTGCTAAATGTCCGCCAGCAGAAAATCCTAATACACCAATTTTTTCTGGATCAATATTAAATCGTTCTGCTTGAGTCCGAATGATGCGTATGGCTCTTTGTCCATCTTGAAAGGGTGCAAGAGTATCATTAGCATCCTGATTGGGCAGTCGATAGATTAATTCAAATACTGTAAAGCCGTGTTGCTGTAGATACTTTGATGTCGGGGTACTTTCCTTAGCAAGCTCTTCTCTGGCATATCCACCACCGCTGATGGTTAATATAGCGACATGATTGCTATTTTGAGGTACATAGACCCTAAGATAAGGTGAATCTACATGGCTGATTGCACCATGTTGATTTATTGTACTTTCTTTCGATATTGCCGTTGCTGATTGTGGCCATATTGGCAAGTTAAATTCCATTGCTTTGCAGTGTTGGCTGACAAAGATAAGTATTAAAAAACTGTGTAGAAGATATTTAATTTTCATTTTCAAAGCCAAAAATGAGCAATCATCATTTTATTGTATTTAAGTACATGGAAAATGATCAATTTATTTTTTTAATGTATTTTATATCATCAAGTAAATGGGGAGGAGTGAATTAAAAATTTAATCTGGCAACTGCCAAATTAAAACTTATTGTTCAAACAGACTAAAAATCCCCTATACTTTTAGCACATGAATTATGCTTGAGTAGAAATGGATATTGCATTTAATAAACTGTTCACTACGATTTTATTATTTTTAGTCACGGCAGTTGCTGAAATTCTAGGTTGTTATTTTCCTTATCTCATTTTAAATCAAAACAAAAGCCATTGGTTATGGATAGCTACTGCCTTAAGCTTAGCCGTATTTGTTTGGCTTTTAACTTTACATCCAGCTGCATCTGGGCGGATTTATGCTGCATATGGCGGAATCTATATTTTTTCGGCCTTAATGTGGCTGAGATTTGTTGATCAAGTTAGTCTCAGCCGTTGGGATTTGTTTGGAGGTTGTATTGTCATTATCGGAGCTTTAGTGATTATTTTACAACCACAAGGGTTGATTCGCTAAAGACGTCCCCCAATAGACTCAATTTAAGATTTATATTTTAGGTCAATGTGATCCCATTATTTCTAACTGAGTCATTTTACAAACTTCCGGTAATGCTTTTCGGTATTCTTGATAATCTTGAGTATATTTTTTAAACCATTTTTGATATTCAGGGTTCAATCTTAAATTTGACAGATTGGGCTCATTTTCAAAAGAAGAGGGTTCAGTGCTGTTCTCATCTGAAAATTCTAATTGTTTTAAATACGAGAGTGATTTTGCGGGTTGATTCAATAAGGCATAGAATTCAGCTAAAAATTCATTTTCACGCTGAGTATGCTTACGATTTTTATTGACCACTGTTTCAATTTTTTGTTGATTATCCCTTAACCATTTTTCAGCAGCTTTGGGGTTCTCTCTATTCAAGCCTTGATAGTATTGCTGCGCAAGAATAATAAAGTTTTCAGAATCAAAAGGTTGATCAGGATCAGCTAGAAACTGAAACAATGGTTTTTTGAGAATATTGCCTATGCGCTTCTGTTCTTGCATATCCAGATGGTGTTTATAGAGAAGCATTAATTTATCGCTCAATACAGCATAATAATTTTTTTTATAATCATCATCATCTGGTTTGATTTGAATCAATGTCTCAAACAGATGCTGGGCTTTGACCAAATAAGTTAAACGTGGTGTTGGATCAATGTTCTTTCGATAATGTACAGATATTTGCGCATAGAATAGCGCTAAATTATTCAATGCGATAACATCTTTGGGGTCACGTTTGTTTAAGGCAAAATAGGCTTGTTCAGTGAGTTCTTGAAAAGGGTGTGACAGTGCTGCACAATGTTGATCAAGTAAATACTCAGCATAACCAGAAGTAATGATGGCATAATTGTGTAAATAGACTGAATCGTTATATTCGATTTGTTTTGCTTCTAACAATTTTTTAATATTCGGTTGCGCACTTTTGATTTGAGCTTTGATCTGAGGTTCAAGTTTGGCTAGTTTTTTATTTCCTAAAACTTGTTCACTTAAATTTTCAATGGCTACAATATCATTCTCACTGATCTCAGCGTAGGCGATTGTGCAACTCAATGATAATAATAAGAGATTTTTTATTTTCAAGATGAATACTTCACGTTTATATTATTACAAATAATTGTATATAAGCTCAGTTAAAACAGCAAAATTTGTTGTATTTGAATTAAAAAAGCATCCAGTAAACTGAATGCTTTTTAGCGGTCATCCATGACTATTGAATAGGTGGATGCTGTAACTGGTTTAACTCTTTTTTACTGAACCCTCTTGAGATCAGTACTTTTTTAATTCCAGTAATCACATCTTGATCTGTGGTACTCATCATCAACGCAGATAATAGTTGATCATTGGATTTACAAGAGCAATCATTTTCAACACATGCAATCTGATTCTTATGCTCATTTTGCACAGTATCTTTAGCCATAAACAGCTTTTGCCAAAAACTCATAGAGCCTTCATACGCAACCTAACATAGTTCGAAATATAGACGTTTTTTTATAAAATTCAAGATGGCAATAAGGGTAAATGGTCGAGTTGTAGACGAAATTTGCCAATTATGTAACCATCTGTGCATGGATGTTTGTAGTATCAAAATAAAATTTAAAAATATATGGCTGATATATATCAATATAATTTAAATTCATCAATGCCACAAAAAATTATGACATTGTACTGTTGTAATAAATTGTTTAAAACTTTTTAAGCAATACACCCGATTCTACATGGTGGGTATAAGGAAATTGATCAAACATAGCAAATTTAACCACTTTATGTGTCTGTGTTAATGTCTCAAGGTTGCTATATAAAGTGTCTGGATTACATGAGATATAAAGAATCGTCTCAAAACCTTGCAGTAATTTGAGTGTATCGTCATCGATCCCAGCACGGGGAGGATCAACAAAAATCGTATCAAATTGATAGCTTTGAATATCAATTTCGGCTTCTTGTAATCGACGAAATTCACGTTCACCTTGATAAGCTTGGGTAAATTCTTCAGCAGACAATCTTACTACCTGAATATTATCGATCTTGTTTTGCTCAATATTCCATTGCGCGGCATAGACTGAAGATTTAGCCAATTCAGTCGCCAAAACACGATTAAAGTTTAATGACAGCGGAAGCGTAAAATTACCGTTACCGCAATACAGTTCGAGTAAATCTTGATGAGTACCCTCAACTGATTGGCATGCCCATTGCAACATTTTTTGGCAGACTTGTGCATTCGGCTGAGTAAAACTACTTTCAATTTGTTTATATTGAAACTTTCTTCCGAAGACTTGTAATTCTTCAACGACAAACTCATCGCTCAGAACCAATTTTTGACCGCGGCTACGGCCAATAATTTTAATATTGAGCTTTTCAGCCAATTGCTTTGCTAAAACTTCCCATTCTTCATTTAAAGGCGCACGGTATATTAATGAGACCAGCATCTCACCTTTAAGTGTTGCAAGAAAGTGTACTTCAAATAAGCGTTTAGATAACAGGCTATTGGCTTTCAGTTCAGCCAATAATATTGGCATAAGTTGATTGATGCTGAGATCTGCTATAGGAAACTCATCAATACGTGCAACAGTTTTCTGTTGATTTTCATCTCGTTCAAACATGGCATAGAACATATCGTCTTCAGTATGCCAAATACGGAATTCTGCACGCATACGAAAGTTTTGTTCTGGCGAAGCAAAAACTTCAAGTGATGGTGGATTAAATTTGGCAAATTGTGATTGAATACGTTCAATTTTGGCATCAAGTTGCTGTTGATAAGATGAAGTCATATAAATCATAAAAACGTTGGAATTAAGCAGTAGCGATGGTATCAAAAATAGTAATGCTTGGACACCAAATAACAGTCGATCTTGCTTAATTAATTATATTTGACAGGGCAAATCAAAAGCTGTCAGCCTTTTACTTTCAATGGATCATTCAAGCGCAGTATTAACGATTACTGAGATGTTCTACTAAATAGTCAATAAATACTCGTACAGCAGGAAGTAGACCACGGCGTGAAGGATAAACTGCGTGAAAAATACCATGTGGTGCTTTCCAATCTGGCAATACACGCACCAATTCACCTGATGCTACAAAATCATTAGCAATCGTATCTGGAAGAAGTGCAATCCCACAGTTTTGACTGGCTAATTTTGCAAGCATCATCAAATCTGAACCCATAAGAACAGGATTAACTTTAATTTTTTTCTGTTGGTTTTGACCATCATGCAAAATCATTTGTTGATCTAAATGTTCATCCACCATACTTAAAATACGATGTTCAGTTAAATCTTCAGGTTTTTTTTAGCATCCCAAATTCATTTAAATATGCTTGGCTTGCAAGAAGATGCTGCTCAATATTGCCAAATTTTCTTAATACTAAACTAGGGTCGTCATCTAAATTTGCACGTACACGCAAGGCAAGGTCAAAGCCTTCATTGATAATATCAACACGGCGGTTGCTGACTAAAAGTTGTACTTTAATTTCAGGATAGGCTTTTAAGAAAGCTGGTAAAATTTTGGATAATTCACTTTGTGCAACAGTAACAGGGACGCTGACTTTGATCAGCCCTCGTGGTTGTTCGCTAAGATGATCAACCAAATCATGCGCAGACTGGGCAGCATTCATCATCACTTGCGCATGACGATATATATTCATGCCAATATCGGTCACTGCAAAATGACGTGAACTACGTTGAATCAGTCGTACACCTAATTTTTCTTCAAGATTATACACTCGGCGACTCAGTTTAGACTTTGGAATATCGGTTGCACGTTCAGCAGCACTAAATCCGCCATGTTCAACAACCAAACCAAAACAGTAAAAATCATCCAAATCAGTCAGCATGAGCCATTCCATTATTGCAACAATTTGGCTTTTTAACCTTAATCGTCACATCAAGTCAATTATAAAGTGTGAAAAACATGAAATTTAAGCGCTACCTGCCATTAGAATATATTGAACTTGTTTATATTCTTCCAATCTTAAAAGATCTTTAGGCGTCGGATGCGGAATACGTGAGAGATCCATATTGTCCGCGACATCGGCTAATTTAACAATTCTCGCAATTGGATTTTTTACAGCACGATAGGCTGCTTCAATACGAGATTCATTTTCTTTTTTGGTCAATGCTAAAATAGCATCAACAATTTCTTGACTAAAACCGAGTGAGATCAAATCAACCACGGTGGTATCTGTATCTTCTAAAATATCATGCAGTACAGCAACAATCTGCTGATCTGGTGTTTTAACTTTAAACATTAATCTCAATGGATGAAAAATATAAGGTTGTTGTCCTTTATCTTTTTGACCTGCGTGTTTACGAGCTGCTAAAGCAATCGCTTTTTCAATCGTTGACATAGTATCCTTATCTATATTTTCTGTATTTATAAAAGGTTTTAACCTGTAATTTTAAACCCGCGATAGCATCGTCTAAATTCAGTGTTTAATTTTGCTAACTGGTTTAAAATACAATTTTATTCTGTTCTAAAGCGTATGCCATTTCAACTGATCACTCTAGAAAATTCTCAAGAAAATGTTACATGCCCCCATTGCACATATCCAGTTATTGATTGGAATGAAGAGCAATATCTTCAACCTTGTGAACATACTTTATTTATTGCGATGGATTTAGGTTTTGAATATATCTCAGATGCGTTTGAACAGACGATGCAACGCAGTGTAGATGAAATTCATCAACATGATGATCAAGGGCTTAACATCTATAAAGAACTGACTCAAAGTACATATGCCGACTATATCATTTACAAAACCAGCCTAGGCTCAGTCGGTTCTCAAGAAATTTATCGTTATATCGGCTTTAGTGCTTAAATCTAAATGAACCGTACCATGTTTGTCGGAGACTCAACATTCTGAGAAACTACTCCGATGAAAAAATCAAACTATACCCCTGAAATCAAAGAAAGAGCGGTTCAACTTGTTATTGAATCCGAAAAAGATTATCCATCGAATTGGGCTGCAATCACTGCTATTGCTCCCAAGATAGGTTGTACCCCTGAAACACTGCGTGTTTGGCATCAAAAATATTTGGATCAACAAAATCCAGTTAAAGTACAGCATCTTTCAGATCAAGAACGTATAAAACAACTGGAACGTGAAAATAAAGAACTGCAACGCGCTA
>WNDP01000069.1 GCA_009912575.1 Acinetobacter bereziniae | reverse complement strand
ATCAATTTTCTGACAAATTCTCTCAAATAAACTTCGAGTAATTTAAACCAATCAATCAATGATAATATTTCGATCAATCAATCAGTAAAAATCCACACAAGTTGTTCTTCATATTCTCTTAATGATCTTCTTCATGCTTCGTCAGCATCAAGCTAGGTCGGCTATATTACTCTCTATCTCTAGAAAGTCAACTGGGATTTCAAATTATTTTCAAACTTTCTTTCTAAAACCCAACTTAATCAATTCAATCAACTCATTGTTTTATCAAAAGTTTTAATCTTCATCACCGCCGATGGATGTGCATTCTACAGCATTCCCAATCCAACACAACCCCCTTTTTTAATCTTTCTGTTCGGATGGATGTTTTTTCCTCAAATTTAAGCTTTTTTTTGCTTCTTTATCTATTTTTTGAGCATTTTCATCTATTTTTTTCATATTAAATCTATTTTGGAGCTGTGTTTTTCATACGAAAGCCAGAAAATCTCGGCTTATTTCTTGTTATCGCACTTTAAAAAGAAAAAACCGCATCAACTTGATGCGGTAAATCCAATACTTTGTGAGCTTTTATATTTTGCAGCCATTTCATCGGCAAGGTGCTGCACAATTGCATCCACACTTTCAAAAGGATGAAAACAAGACTGTCGTACAATCACCGCAAAGTCTCCAGCACTTAAACGATCTAGAGCATTTAACTTTGCCTTGATCTTTGGCTCATCTACGACAAGCTTCAGTTGTGCACAGACATTTTCCAATAAAGCCAAGCGTTGAGCATAATTTAAGAAATCAAAATGCATCTTAAAGTCAAAACGACGCATTGCTGCCTGATCCAACTCATCAAAACGATTGGTTGTTGCAACCATAACGCCATTGAAGCTTTCCATTTGAACCAAAAACTCATTTACTTGAGAAACTTCCCAAGAGCGTGTTGCTTGACGACGGTCTTGTAACAAACCATCTACTTCATCCAAGAGTAAAACAGCTCGCATCTCTTCTGCTTCCTGAAAAGCTTTCGCAAGGTTTTGTTCTGTTTCACCCACCCAGGCTGAAATCAAATCCGAGCCACGCTTAATCAGTAATGGTCGATTGATACGTTCAGAAAGCCATTTTGCAAATGCTGTCTTACCTGTTCCAGATGCACCATATAAACATAAACGTGCAAAACCATGTTGCTGTATCCCTGTTGTGATTTCAGCAAGATTTGACTTACAGTTGATATAAGCCAAATCATAGAATTTTGGTAATGCATTACTATCTTGCAACCGAATCGCTTGATGCCCTTGCGCTCTCAGTGTGTTGGAAACCAATTGCGTCATGCTTTCCTGCACCACTAAACCTTCATTTTCCATTTGTGCCGCTTTCGCAACACGATAACTGCGACGCAAAATTGCAGGTGAAAGTTGTTCAACATTGGCAAATGCTTGTTGATACAACGTATTGAGATCATCACCGTAATGCTGTTGTATAAAGCTACTCCGTTGCTGTTTAGGAGGGACTTTTATTTCTAACACCATGTCAAAACGGCGTATAAACGCAGGATCAAGCTGATCAGAGTTTGAAACCCAAATCGTAGGTGTTCGATTTTTTTCTAATATCCGATTGACCCAAGCCTTACGACTTTGCGCTGTGCTTTTCATGCCTACACCGTTTTCAGTGTCATTAAACACATCTTCCACTTCATCAAACATCAATAAAGCAGATTGGCTATCGAAAATACATTGTGCCGCACGATAAGCACATAAACGCCCTGTCGCTGAAATCGCATCACCATCTTCATCTTCACAGGAGATTTCAAAAAGCTGTACGCCCATTTCTTGTGCCAATGTTTTACAGAGTTGTGTTTTGCCTGTACCAGAACTGCCATACAGAAAAATATTCACACCTTCTTGCTTATTCTGTTTCACTTGCTTTAGATAAGCCATCAACAAGGTCAATTCAGAGGCTAAATGAGGATAGTCCCTAAGCGTCAATTCAGCAGGATGACTTTTATTGATCGTGCCAACAAAAAGATCCATAACATCATTGGTTTTCACCAATAATTTATCCGCCAATTGATTAGAGACCAGATTCAGTTTTCCACGTAAATAGTTACGATAGTGTTGCTGCACACTGATCAAACCACTACGATGTAAACGCCCTTGTACAGACAGCGCTTGACGGATCTCGTCATAAGGTAAATCCAAAACCACGGCCAAAGCGCGAATCGTTTTAGAAGCTGTGAGCTCACCAATCGTATCAGCGACATCATCTAAAAGTTGCTCACTGTTGAGCATCACTACAAAACCTAAAATCGTTGTTTCGACAGCGTTTAAATCCAGCAATTGTTGGATTAATTTCAAGTTATATTGCAGCTCATCATTAAATTGAAAAGCATTCAATAAATTTTGTTGCTGAATGCTTTTATGCAATTGATTGAGTTCTTGATAAGCTGCTTGCTCATTAAATTGATCCGCAAGCAATGTTTCTGAAAAACCAAGTTTCTTAGCAATCCATTGATGGCTAAAACAATGATCAGAAATAAATTCTTTTGCGCCTCCCAACTCCAGCAAAAATCGAAAAGCCCAGAGTTTTACAATCGGAGAAATTTCAGCAAAATCCGCAACCTCAACATGTTGCACCGTTTGTGCAAAAGGTTGATTTATATATTCGTTCATATATTCACTTTTTTCTTTTCATGCCCGAGTTTGGCTTTAGCTTGTCTGTATTTTTTACAAGCAAAGTGATCCCGAAGAACATGTATATTCTTTAAAATAAGGTTTTTGTTCGTTTAATTTAAACGATTAAAATGTATGGGGGTCTATTGAAAGCCCAAAATAAGAAATACGCTAAACAACATGATTGTTCTCCCGATTATTGAATTTAAATGTAGATTCAAATTACATTTCAAACAGGTGTCTAAAATGTGTTGGGTTTAATCAAGAT
This sequence comes from Acinetobacter bereziniae, assembly GCA_009912575.1. Taxonomy (GTDB): domain Bacteria; phylum Pseudomonadota; class Gammaproteobacteria; order Pseudomonadales; family Moraxellaceae; genus Acinetobacter; species Acinetobacter bereziniae_A. The sequence goes on along the minus strand of WNDP01000069.1, from coordinate 20,593 downwards.
ATTATGGTTATCCTGCAACCAGTCAGTGGTCGTCTACAATCTTGTCAAATGGCAACGCTACAAGATCAAATAAGGCAAGTGGAAGAAAAAAATACGGTCATCATTGTGATTATTTAAGCCATCGTGGCTAAATTTTGGCTCATTTTAATGTGAAGCATCTATTTTTGCAATTCTTTATTAGATTTTTAGCCACCATTATTCTTTTAAAGCAATCCATTTTCTTCGTCTAAGATGTTTTAAACGTTTTTGAAATTTTTATGCGCTATTAACCTCAAGACTATCAAGGTTTTACCCAAACAGAAAAAATAAAAAATCCCGCCTGAGCGAGATTTTTTATTGTCTTTCAAATTATTTCGCTTTATCTATAAATAGCTGGGTACTATATTCCGTCGTTGCTAATTTATTAATTTTCTTTTGCCCCTCTTGACCAGTCAAAGCTTGGGCATATTTAAGAAAAGCCTCTGCATAATCTAAGCCGACATCTAAACGACGCTCACCAGTGATGGTTTTTAAAGTCGTATAGTAATCTCCGCCATTGGCAAGAAAATCAATAGTGATCACTTTATAAGTTTTATTCAGATCAATATTTTCATATTGTCCTGCTGCATTACGTACTTGTATTTGACTGAGACGCTGATCTTTATCTTTTGTGAAATCAACATTCCAACGTAAACCGCCCGTGTATGGATAACTTCCCGTATTATTCTGGGTAATCACTCCGTCGATCGCATCTTCCAATGTTGCTTTAACTTCAGCACCCGTCAAATCTAAACGCAACAACGTATTTTTGAAAGGTAATACATTATAAATTTTACCGACCGTGACATCGCCTAAAGCAACATCTTCACGGACACCGCCACCATTTTGGAAGGAAATATCTGCACCAAAAAACACTTTACCTTGTTGTAAAAATGCTTCGGCAATAATTTGCTGAATATCACCACCATGTTGATCGACATGAGTATTTTTATTACACACATCTCCTAATGTAGAACGGTTTACATCACGTAATGTTCCTGGTACTCGGCGCGAGCATAGATTATCTGTCGCCTGCCCTACAATTTTTTGAGCAAAGCTTTTCTTTTGATCCTGATAGGGTTTTAAAACATCTAAAGTCTTTTGTAATGGTGTGACCACAGTAAATGGTGCATTGTCTGTTTTAAATTGAGCCAGAATAGCTTGTTTTTCTGTTTCGGTGACTGCTTTTGCATCTTTCGCTGTACGGGTAAAATTATTTCCAATTAAAACATGCGGCGTACCACTACAGCTTTCGACATTACCATTTTTGTCGAACTTAACATTGAGATCTCCCACAATATAGCTATATTGCCAAGCTTGAGCCACGCAGACCAATTGACCATCTTTATTGCGTAGCTGAGTCGGATAAGCACCTTCAGGCGTCATTCCATATTTTTTTAAGCCATCTGGACCCAGTAATGTATGTGAATCGCCACCAATGATCACATCGACATCTGTAAGTGATTTTGCCAACTGTTGATCGAGGTCATATCCCACATGGGTTTGTAGAATAATATTTTTGATGCCTTGTGCTTTGTATTGATTAATTTCTTGTTGTGCTGTTTCGATTTCATCAGCAAATAATGTATCAGCATTCGGCTGAGAAGAGTTTTTAGTTTTTTTCGCCACAGTTAAACCAATAATTGCGAATTTAACACCATCTTTCTCAAAGACTTTTGACTTTAAAATACGGTTGGTTTTATATAATGGCGAAGATGCACCGAAACTTACGTTGGCAGTCAGGACTTGAGTCTTTTCTTTACAAGTACCTTGGTCTAGGAAACCAATAAATTTCTTTAAACCATCATCCTTAGCATCGAATTCATGATTTCCAGGGATAAATGTATCAAAACAAACGGTATTCATCGCATCAGCATCTGCTTTACCGTCCGTAAGGTTATAGTACAAATCACCAGTGGTCGCATCACCTGCATGGATTTTAAAAGCGTTTTTCTTTTCTGCTGCAAGTTGATTAATTAAGCTGGCTACACGCGCAAAACCACCACTTGTAACACTGAATTCTTCTTCGCCTGTCCCCACATTGGTTTTAAATTTAATACTTTCTTCATCTAAATGTGAATGGTGGTCATTTATATGTAGGATGTTTAACTCTAATGGTTTTGCTTCTACAGGCTGGTCAACATTTGAATGATCATTATCATCATTACACGCCACCAGTAACGTAGAAAGCATACTCAGCAAAAAGATTTGCTTTTTCTTATTAATCAACATGATATTTCCAACAAGCAATAAATTATTCTTGCTTAGTATGTTGATCATTTATTTAATTTTGATGAATAATTAAACATTTTTCACATAAAAAACCTACATTGAAATCTTGAATTTCCAAATAATTTAATGCTTTTAACCACAAAAAATCTTGCACCAATCTGAATGTACTGTCTCAGTTTTTAAACAGCCCCCATATATTTACCGTCAAAATAATTATGTAAATTTATGATTTTTATTGATTTTAAATTTAATAAGTTCGAGCGTAAAAAAACCAATCGAATCTGATTGGTTTTTAACGATGGAAACTTAATCTACTTGATAAAATGGTCGATCACCCATCAATGTTGCTCGATTCATAACCCGGTGCTGTGGGCGATAATCATCAACTGCATAGTGGAAAGTACAACGATTGTCCCAAAATGCAACATCATTGGCTTGCCAAGACCAACGCACCACAAACTCAGGTTTTTGAATATGCTCAAACAGCATTTTCAAAACTGCATCACTTTCTTTGGCTTCTAATTCATTAATTCGTGTTGTAAATCCCTCACTCACAAATAAGGCTTTACGGCCTGTAAGGGGATGAGTACGAATAACAGGATGGCTAATCGGTGGATGCTTTTTCTTGGCTGCTTCTAACTTTTCCAACTCTGCGGGGTCACCACCAAAGCGATCTATCGGAAATGAACGAGCAATATCATGTGTTGCAGTTAAACCCGATAACATATCTTGCATCGGTTGAGACAATGCTTCAAAAGCTGCTGTACCACTTGACCAGAGTGTATCGCCACCCCATGCTGGAACTTTCTTCGCACTCAAAATTGCACCCATTGCAGGCTCTTCAAGGAAAGTGACATCGGTATGCCACAGTGCATTATCACGCAAATCATTTAATTCAGTATCCAAAACCATAATTTCTGGTTGTTCTGGAATATTTGGATAAATGGGATGAATATGTAACTGTCCAAACTGTCGAGCGAAAGCAGCATGTTGCTGAGCTGTCATAGGCTGATTTCTAAAAAAAATAACCTGATGTTTTAGCAATGCTGTTTCAATCAATGTCTTTTCTTCAGGCGTCAAAGCTTGATTAAAATTAATCTCTTCAATCAAAGCACCAATGGTAGGATTCAATGGTGTAATTTTAAAAGTATTTGATACAACAGCGTTCATTTCTTCCTCGATCATCTCACGATGTTTTAAAGGCAAATCATTATTAAAACTTTAAAAATACAATAATCAATTTGAGGGCGATTGCGTTTTTATCAATCTTGCCAACATGCCCACAAAGATTTAAATCAAAGCGCTTAGTGAGCTTGCTTATCCCAAGGGACCAATTTCTTTTGCAAACGGCGTAATCCAATTTCCAGTGCAAAGGCAATCACAGCAATAATTAAAATACCCACAATCACGACATCTGTTGCCAAAAGTTGTGACGACGATTGCACCATAAAGCCTAAACCTTCTGAAGCACCAACCAACTCAGCAGCAACCAATGTTGACCAACCCACGCCAAGTCCGATACGAATACCCGTTAAAATGCTTGGCAAGGAACTTGGTAAAACCACATATTTAATCATTTGCAATGGCGTTGCACCCAAAGACTGTGCAGCACGAATTTTTGCTTGGTCAACCGAACGCACGCCTGTTGCCGTTGCGATCACAATCGGGGCAAAAATCGCAAGATAAATCAATAAGACTTTGGATAACTCACCAATACCACACCAAATTACGATCAAAGGCAAATAAGCCAAAGGGGGAATTGGACGGTAAAATTCGATGATTGGATCAACAACACCACGTATCACTTTATTTCGACCAATCGCAATTCCCACAGGAATAGCCGTAATTACAGCAGCAACCAAAGCTGTGCCAATACGACCTAAGCTTGCGCCAATATGGCTCCATAAGCTGATACTCATATAGCCATTGGCCATCAAATCTTGCAAGCGGTCTAATACTGCCCCCGGTGATGGTAAAAACAAAGCATCGATCCAGCCTAAAGCGGTTACACACCACCAAATTGCAAGCAAGACAACAATGGTCATGCTACTGATCAAGGTAATATTCACTTCACGTGGAACACTACTTTTTTTGGACTGTGATTGAGCCGAGGTCATTAATTTAGGGTCTAATTGTGCTGTCATAATTACACCTGTTCCCCTTGGGCTAATGCCTGTTGAGATGAGTGAGACTGATCTTGATGATTTTGAATAAATACTCGACTCAACACATGCTCACGCATTTCAATAAATTTCGGATCTGATTTGATACTCCTTGCTGACTCACCACTGGCATATCTTTTTGCAAAGTCCAGTGTTAATCGCTCGACAATTCGTCCAGGATTAGGTGCTAAAATAATCAAATCTGTCGCAAGGAAAACGGCTTCTTCAATATCATGGGTGATTAAGAATGTCGGCTTAGCTGTACTTTTCCATACATCCAACAACAAACACTGCATTTGTTCACGTATGAAAGCATCTAAAGCACCGAATGGTTCATCCATTAGTAGAATTTTTGGATCTGAAGCCAAAGCACGCGCTAAACCTACTCGTTGTCGTTGGCCACCTGACAGCTCCCAAATATGACGCTGCCCAAAACCGTCTAAATTGACCAATTTCAATAATTCATGCGCCCGCATTTGACGTGTTTTTTTATCAATACCCGCCAGTTCTAAGCCAAAAGCAATATTATCCTCAACATTCTGCCAAGGCAGCAAAACATCATCTTGGAACACCACACCACGATCACGACTCGGTGCAACAATAGTTTCACCATCAAGCTTTATATTTCCTGCTTGGGGATGAGTAAAACCTGCAATCAAGTTTAATAAGGTGGTCTTACCACTTCCTGATGCCCCCAAAGCAACCATAAGTTGCTCTGAACCCAATTGGAATGACACATCTTGAAGTACCGGTTGCTCAGCACCTGGGTACTGTGCTTGTACGTGTTCTACAGTCAATACAGCCATGATGAATAGTCCCGATTTCTATTTTGACGCGTTGATAAAACGAGTGTTAATAAATTGTTGATAATTTGGTGAAACCTTTTTGACTAAGCCCTGTGCTTTCAAAAAGTTAACCGCATTGGCAATATTTTGTGTAGTTCGCCCACCTAAATACTGTGGGCTTAATTGTGCTTGACGATCAGGATATTCTGCCCCTGCAAGAAGCGTTGGAACATCTTGCGCATCAACTCCGATAATTTTGGCAATTTTTTGTACTTCGGCTGAGTTTGCAGTCCAATGGCGTTTATTACGGTTGTAAGCATCATAGTAATTCAAAGTCACGGAGGAAAATTTGCTGAGTACTTCAGGATGCTTTTGCGCAAAATCCTTACGTGCGACCCAAACTTCAAATGTAGGCGAACCCCATTGTCCAACCTGCCCTGCATCCGTCATCACCTTGCCTGTTTTTTTGATATTGGCAAGTGCTGGAGACCATACAAAAGCGGCATCAATATCCCCTCGACGCCATGCTGCATTGATTTCAGCAGGTTTAAGGTTCAACAATCGAATCTGATTGGTTTTAATATTCCAGTGTTGCAATGCGCCCAACAAACTGTAGTGCGAAGTTGAAGCAAATGGCGTAGCCACTTTTTTTCCGATCAAATCTTGTGGACGCTGAATGCCAGAACCATTTCTGACCACCAAGGCTTCTGCACTTTTCAAATCTGTTGAAATCAAAAACACATCTATTGGCAAGTTATTGGCAACAGCAGCACCTAACGGACTAGAGCCAATCAAAGCAATGTCTACTGAACCTGAAGCCAAAGCAGTTAAAACCTCTGCACCACTGTTAAATAGGCGCCAATCCAGTTTTTCTCCAATCACTTTGTCATATACACCATCAGCCTGTGCAACTTTGGCAGGCTCTATATTGGTTTGATAACCAATCACAATTGGACGTGCATTTACCCAACCACTATAGCTAAACATAGCTAAAGATGAGCAAAGTAAAATAAGCTGCTGAAATTTCATGATGGATATAAGCTGACAATCAATAGAAAAAGGAGGGAATCTGCTTTATGGTAAGGTTTTTGTATATTATTAAAAATATGTTTTTTAGATTTGCTTATCTAATTTATTCATTAAGAAGCTGACACATTTCGATTTGAATTCTTATCTTGATAAAAAATAGCGATATTTTACTCAATCACATCAACATTCAAAAACACAAAACAAATCACACTATAAAATTACAATGAAAAATAAATCACATTAAAGAGCATATTCAATGGTTTATTCATCGGAAATAGAGCAAAAACTCTATTTTTATCTAAATAAAATTACTATATTGATTATAAATAAAGCACTTTTTAGCTATAAGGATATAACATGAAAAAGGGATTTATTGCTTTTACAACGCTCGTATTATTAGGATTATCAAGCACTTCTCAAGCAAAACAAGATGTCTGTGTATTTGACTTACTGGGAAAAGCTGGTGAATCTTACAAGATGATGGAAGAGTGGGCACTCGCTGCAAAAGCATGGAACACTGATATACAGCTAACAGCATATCAAAATGAAGAACTGGCAGAACGAGATTTTCAAAATGGCAAATGTGATGCGGTGTTTTTAACTGCAATGCGTGCACGTCAATTTAATAAATTTGCTGGCTCTATTGATGCACTCGGTGGGGTGGAGTATGAAGTAGGCGGTATTACTCAAATTGGCCCAGCTTATATTTTTGTGAATGATAGATCGATTAACACTATTGAAAAAGGACGCGGAAAAAAATTCGCCGTATTGTCCTATGATAAAGCCCAGATTGCTGCGGTAAAACGTGTGGGTGCTACTCCTGTTTTATCTGATATTTCAGATTTTATTCTTAAGTTTAATCAAGGCAAAGTTGATATGGTTGGAGCGCCTGCCTATGCCTTTAAGCCTTTAGAACTCTCAAAAGGTTTAGGCTCAAATGGTGCTATGTTTAACTTTCCAGTACTCAATGTGACAGCCGATTTGATTTTTAATACCAGTAAGTTTTCTCCAGGTTTTGGTTCTCTATCTAGAGAATGGTTCCTGAAAAAAATGCCAAAACAATTTGAAATGGTCAAAAAACAAGAAGAGACGATTCCTAATAAATATCGTCTAAACTTAAGCAAAGAGGACAAAGAACGTTATCAAAAGTTACTTCGAGATACACGTTTAGAATTGACCAAACAAGGGGTCTATGACCCAACCATGATGTCAGTGCTTAAACGCGCACGTTGTACTGTAGATCGGACCAACTTTGAATGTTCACTAGCAGGTGAATAAACACTGATCCGATCCTATTCATTTCAAAATCAGGCGATGGAGGCATCCATATAATCGCCTGATTTTTTTCAGAACTTATTGAGCTGAAGGTTGTTCACCCAAAGTTGGATCTTGGGTTGCTTGAGCAGGTTGAGATTGCTGAATACTTGCATCACCTTCTACTGCAGTCCCTTGTTGAGCAGGATCAACAGTTGCTGTTTGTGCAGATTGTTGGTGATCTGCCGAGCTCATTGGCGCTGATTGTGTAGTTTCAGGTGAATGTGTGGTTTCACTTGAAGTACATGCCGTACTCACCACTGCAACACCTGCCAATAACATAAAAATGAGACCTGATTTTTTCATCACTAATTCCTTTATCATCACTCGATTAAAAAACGACAATACAGTCCGCATCATCGTGCTGACTATGATTGCCATTTTTTCAGCAAAGTTCGTTGCAGCTTGGTAAGACTTTTAACATGTTGCCGTATAAGTTCTGCAAAGTTTATTAAATCAATAACTTATTTTGAATGAATCAAATATTGGTGTTAACCAATTCATTTCTCTCATTTTTTAATTCTGGCCTGGGTTTATTCAATAAGAAAGCTCAGGGTAAAAAATATATTTTTACCGTAAAAGTCTCGTATTAGTTACATTGTTAATAATTTTAAAAAGCAAAAAAAAGCTTATCCAAAAAGATTGGATAAGCTATGAAAACGTATTTAAACAATAAAAAAAGAAACTACAGCCATAGAATCTATGAGACATAATAATGAAACTAAACAATTTTCGCAAAGTCTTATTTTCAATAAGTTTAATCGGTTTTACATCTTAATTTATATTTTTTATCTGTTCATTCAATTTTAATTTTTGAATTTAATGATCATTTTCTAGCAATTTCATGATGAAAAAAGTCATTTATATCCAATTTTGCAGTCAAAAAAAAAAGAATTGTTTGCTGAATATTCACCCAACCCCACTTTATTTTCAGTATTTTCGGTCATCATTCTCCGCTTTTCGCCCAATTTCATTAAATAATCGTTAAATCATGCTTGAATTTTAACGGCTCGCCCACATTTTATATTCATTAATGAATTAAACGATCATGGCAGTTCAAAAATGAACACAGTGCACAACTGCTGCCGATAAGGACTGTACATGTTTAAGAACCCATTTAAACGGAGTAAATCAATGGCAACTGAGCAAAATCAAGAAGCCCAAGATCTTCAAAACGAGCAAGCAGAACAGCAAACTCAGGCTGAAAATGAACAGGTCGAAGTTACCGTTGAAGCTTTACAAGCTCAAATCAGCAACTTAGAAGAAAGTTTAAAACTGGAAAAAGCCCGCACGGCAAATGCAGTATATGAAGCACAGAAAAGTGTTGAGCGTATCCAACGTGATGCTGAAAAACATAAAGAGACTGCATTAGAAAAGTTTGCAAAAGAGTTATTGGACTCTGTAGACAATCTTGAACGTGCGATCCAAGCTGGTGGTGATGAAGAAACCCCTGTACTTGAAGGCGTAAAACTTACGTTGAAATCACTGCTGACCACTTTAGAAAAGTTTGGCGTTGTTGAAGCAGACACTACAAATGGCTTCAATGCCGATTTACACCAAGCTGTGGGGATCGATCCGAATGCAGCGGCGAATCAAATTGGTACCGTATTGCAAAAAGGTTATACCTTAAATGGTCGACTACTTCGCCCTGCAATGGTCATGGTGGGCCAATAAGCTTAATAAATGAGGGCTTTTTGAAAATATTTTCATGAATTTTCTCAAATAATGACTTGAAAATTTTTGAATGGCTCTCATATCGGATAACAAGAAAATCCTTTTAACGCTCCCTTTCCTAAGAGAGAAATAAAAGGGATTCAAAAGAATTTAGAGGAATAGATTTATGGCTAAAATTATTGGTATTGACTTAGGTACAACAAACTCATGTGTTGCTGTACTTGAAGGCGATAAAGTTAAAGTAATTGAAAATGCTGAAGGCACGCGTACAACACCTTCTATCGTAGCATACAAAGATGGCGAAATTCTTGTAGGTCAATCTGCTAAACGTCAAGCAGTAACTAACCCTAAAAATACATTATTCGCGATCAAACGTTTGATCGGTCGTAAATACGAAGATCAAGCCGTACAAAAAGATATTGGTATTGCACCATTCAAAATCATCAAAGCAGACAATGGCGATGCTTGGGTGGAAGTGAATGATAAGAAACTTGCACCTCAACAAATCTCAGCAGAAATTTTGAAAAAAATGAAAAAAACTGCTGAAGATTATTTAGGTGAAACAGTAACTGAAGCGGTTATTACTGTTCCTGCTTACTTCAATGACGCTCAACGTCAAGCAACGAAAGATGCTGGTCGTATTGCGGGTCTAGAAGTTAAACGTATCATTAACGAACCAACTGCTGCTGCACTTGCGTTCGGTATGGACAAAAAAGAAGGCGACCGTAAAGTTGCGGTATATGACTTAGGTGGTGGTACATTTGACGTATCAATCATTGAAATCGCAGACTTAGATGGCGACCAACAAATCGAAGTATTGTCTACCAATGGTGATACATTCCTTGGTGGTGAAGACTTTGATAATGCATTGATCGACTATTTAGTTGAAGAGTTCAAAAAAGAACAAAACTTCAACTTGAAACAAGATCCTCTTGCATTACAACGTTTAAAAGAAGCTGCTGAAAAAGCAAAAATTGAGCTTTCTTCATCGAACTCTACTGAAATTAACTTGCCATACATCACTGCGGATGCAACTGGTCCTAAACACTTAGTGATGAATGTAACACGTGCGAAACTCGAAGGTTTAGTTGCTGATTTAGTTGCTCGTACGATTGAACCTTGCCGTATTGCGCTTAAAGATGCTGGTCTTTCGACTTCTGACATCTCTGACGTAATTTTGGTTGGTGGTCAGTCACGTATGCCAATGGTTCAACAAAAAGTACAAGAGTTCTTTGGTAAAGAACCTCGTAAAGATGTGAACCCAGATGAAGCTGTTGCTATTGGTGCGGCAATTCAAGGTGCAGTATTGTCTGGTGACAAAACTGATGTACTTTTACTTGACGTAACACCGTTGACACTGGGTATCGAAACCATGGGTGGCGTGTTAACTGCAATTATTGAGAAAAATACGACGATTCCTGCGAAGAAATCTCAAGTATTCTCTACAGCAGCCGACAACCAACCAGCAGTAGACATTTCAGTTTACCAAGGTGAACGTAAAATGGCTCAACAAAACAAATTGTTGGGTAACTTCCAATTAGGCGATATCCCACCTGCTCCACGTGGTGTGCCACAAATTGAAGTATCGTTCGATATCAACGCAGATGGTATCTTGAAAGTATCTGCTAAAGATAAGAGCACTGGTAAAGAGCAATCAATCCAGATTAAAGCAAACTCAGGTTTGTCTGATGCTGAAATCGAAGCAATGATCAAAGATGCTGAAGCAAATGCTGAAGAAGACCGTAAGTTTGAAGAGCTTGCAAAAGCACGTAACGAAGCTGATGCTTTAGTTGCTTCTGCAAACAAAGCGGTTAAAGATCTTGGTGAGCAAGTGACTGCTGATGAAAAAACCGCAGTTGAAACAGCGGTTTCTGAATTAGAAGTAACTGCGAAAGAAAATGATGTTGATGCAATCAAAGCAAAAACTGAAGCTTTACAAAACATCATTATGCCGATCACTCAGCGTGCTTATGAAGCTGCTCAAGGCCAAGGTGGAGCTCAAGGCTTTGACCCGAACCAATTTGGTGGCGATGCGGGCCAACAACAGCAAAAAGCTGATGATGGCGTAGTCGATGCTGAATTTACTGAAGTGAAAGATGATAAAAAGTAATTTGTCACTTTAATCTAAAAAAACCGCTCAAGGTCTTGAGCGGTTTTTTTTATGATCCTACATTTACTTTTAAAGCATTGGAGATCTTTTTTGCTAATCTCTGATATTTCAAAAAAAACGGGCTTATCCATCCATACCCTTCGTTACTATGAGCAAATCGGCTTACTCAAAAATATTCGCCGTAATTCATCTGGACAACGTGTCTACACATCGCTTGATCTGGAATGGCTTGAATGGATCAAACGATTAAAATCAACAGGTATGCCTTTAGAAAAAATTCAAGATTTTGCCCAATTTCGCCTACAAGGAGAACAAACCTTAAAACAAAGACAGCATCTTCTGATTGAGCATTCAGTTCAATTAAAACAAGAAATTCAAAGACTTCAACAAGAGCAAGAGATTGTTGACCATAAAATTAAACTTTATGCAAAAAAATGCTTGAGCTAGAGTGAACTCAAGCAGTTAACATTTTTACTCCCCCCATTTAAATCGGAGTATAAAATATGTTTAGCTCAGGCTTTTACATCACTGCAGAATTAAAAATTATTGATGAAAATAAAATCTCAGAAACCCTTGAAGCTTTACAATCATTATGCACAATGACGCTTCAACAAGAATCAGGATGTACCATATTCCAACTGCATCAATGCCAACAAGAGCCAACACGTTTACTGCTCTGGGAACGCTTTGATTCAGAACAAGCGTATCTTGCTCATTTTACACAGACTTATACGCAACAATACCTTGCACGAAATTTAACGGAAGTCGTGCAGCATTTCGTTAGCGATTGCGTGTTATAAGACCTCATCCATAGATAGACTCATTGTGATTTTTTAAGATGATGAATTGCCAATTATCGCTAAATCTTTTATCTTAATAATCACAATAATAATGGATCAAATGATGAAAAACTCCCCTGCTGTTTCACCCACTGTTTATTATAGTTTGATCCTTGCCCAGTTTATTTTGCCGATTATTGCGGCAATCATAGATGTATACAGTACTGAACCGGAGTTAGTCCTGCTTGATAAAACACTGTATCAAGACCCACAGACGTGGGAATTGGCGGTGATGTCTGTTGCTGGCTTTATTATACTCATCATCACTTTTGGCTTATGTTTGAAAAAAGAATGGGCAAGAAAAGCCTATCTCTATAGCTTTTTTCCAACATTTTTAATTTATTTCATGCCGTATATGCACTGGATTTACATGACCAGTTATGCTGCGATTTTTAATGATCTTGCCTTCGTATGTTCTGGTATTTTATTGATGATTTTGGTGACACCATCATTGTATCGACCTATTTTTGAACATGAATAATGATGTATAAAGTCCTCGGTATAAGCATTGCTTTATATGTCTTTTTAGAAGTTCTATGTCATGCTTTTGCACTTTTCACTCGTAAAATAGTGAGTCATTCAGATACACAAAAGCTGAACCAACCTCTGCATTTTCAATTTATCCAACAAAGTTTTTATCGCACCATGTTACTGGTCAGCATCGTACTAATGAGCCATTTTTATGCTGAATTAGCTTTTTTTGAGCAGAATGATTGGACTCGATTGGGGTTGAGTATCTTGATTATTTTAATGATTTTGCTGGTATTTTGGTGGATAAATGCTTTTATTGTGCGGCAAGTTGTTCTAAAACAACAATACGCTGTCACCGCAGTGTTTAAACAGAAAATCAGTTATATCATGCGACATCCCTTACAGTTTAAATCCCTGTATATCACCACTGAATACTTAAGCATATCCGTTTGGATGAACAGATTCCTAAGTGCACTGGCATTTATCCTGCTATTCATTGATGTTCATATTCTGTTTAGCCCGTAAATAAAACTGATCAGATCGCGCCTTCCATCCTAACGCCCAAACTGAGCTGTAATAAGGTAAACAATCCTTTCATGAATAAAAATAATCCTGCAAATATACATACCAACATAATCAGTCGTTGTTTTTTGCTGAGGCTTTCTTTTATTTGGAGATTGTATTGCTGATCAAGGACTTTATTTATTGGTAAATGATCAATCATTTTCTGGGAGATTTGGTTTTCCAATTAATTGAATGATGAGCCGTCAACAATCGTTAAACTATAATTTCCAGTCACTAACTCACAATAAAACATCAAATTGGAACCACGTGTAAAACCATTTTTATGTGGTCGCCCTAGACTAGACGTCAATTTAATCACCTCTTGTGAATCAATATTGACGATTTCAGGATGAATAAAAGCCATAGGTGCAAGTTTAAATAACGGCCCTTCTTGCCAAATTGAATAACAACCTTGATGGACGACTCTAAAATTTTTAGATTTTTGAGTTAACGGCATCTCTAGTAATAATTTTGCTCGGAAGATTCGCACCAAGCAATACACAACATTGATCCAACAACAAATACCTGCAATTAAAAAAATCCAGCCTAATATCAACATTTCATTTATCCATGTTTGCGATTACTTCATTTTCAGATAGATTATCTATAACAAAAATTTATTTTTAATCAATTATGCGTTTTTGGATTCTCGTCAGCGTCATTATATTTACGGCATATTTTGCGATTCAACGCATGATGTATCCGCAACTCAACCATAATTCAGCGATTGATCGTATTACACACTCTTTAGATACTCTTTTACGTTATCGCATTGGTGAAGTTGATCCTCGCTTCCATCTGAGCAAAGCACAGGTAAAAAACTTAGCGCAAGAAGCCGCTGACATATGGCACTTAGGTACAATGCAAAGTTTATTTGTTTATGACGATCAGGCAAAACTGACGATTAATTTGATTTATGATGAGCGCCAAGCTGAGTCCAATGCGAGAACGCAAGCCTTACGTATTTTAGAAAATACTCAGCAATATTCTCAAAGTGAAAAGCAAAAAATTCAACAACTCCACCTTGAATTAGATCAAGCAAATCGTGAATTAAGCCTGCAAAAACTGAGCTATCAAAATAAAGTTGAACAATACAATCAACTGATCAACACGCTAAATCAGTCGCGCCAAAATTTAGAGGCTTCTGCAAGATTCGAGTTAGATCAACAAAAAAATCAACTGCTGATTGAACAAAGCCAATTGAAGCAACAGTTAGATATTTATAACCAAAAAGTGAATACATTAAACCATCAAATTGAACAGCTTAATTCAGTGAACCATCAATATAATCAATCTGTTGACCAATTCAATACCCGTTTTCAACCCCGACAATTTGACAAAGGTGTATTTGACGGAAAAACCATTAATATTTATGAGTTTGATTCAGATGCCGATCTGAGAGTAACCATTGCACATGAACTGGGTCATACTTTAGGTCTCGCACATAATAATGATCCTAAAGCTCTGATGTATCCCATGATGAAAGAACAAGATGTTAAAAATTTTAGATTAACAGCAGCCGATTTAGCCATGCTAAACTCAAAACATCGGTAAGCAAAATTTAACGATGAATCATCATTTTTTTTAAACCCATAATTTATTTATGCTTTTAAATTAGTTTTGCTCAAAATCATGTTATTGTGAAACGACGACGCAATGAATTGAGGAGATGACTATGAGCTATTATCATATTATGTTGGAAGTAAATGATCATATCAGCACGATTGAACAAACTCGTGATATTGAGATTTTTGATATTACTGAACTTCAACCGTATCTTCACTCAATTTTATTGCCTTACTTCAATGAGCAAATCATTGAACTGGAAGATGAAAATATTGAGTTTGCAGATATTTTGCATCTTGAAATCAAACAAACTTTACTCCCGATTCAGCACTTGATTGAAGAAGAACAGAAGCAATTACCAAGTGATACAGATGTGACCATTACGGCCCATGAAATCTTTAATGATCGAGATCTCACTCAAGACGTTACTGCGGTTATTTTAGATATATTAGAAGCCGTTAAAATAGATCAATCTGCGATTGAATAAACCTGATCAATGAAAAGGTCTGCAATCGCAGACCTTTTAACATTTGGTGAGGGAAAGCTTTGTCACTAATTTCAGAGTAGAAGGAAGCAACGAAATAGCCCTCAGCAACACTATAAATAATTGGCTAAAATATTGTCAATATCTACAGGACGAATTCCTTCATCTACACTAAAAATATGTTCTGCTTGAACTCGTTCAGTAACACGTTGTCCTCTAGCTCGAATATGTAAATCGAATAGATCATAGAGGTGCGGGAAAGTTTTTTCTGTCATGGAATACTGCATCAGCGACATACTGGATAAATGACCAAAAACGGTGTTATCGATACTTGGCGTAGCTGTCATCGCTAAATCTACCCAAATCACTTCACGTTTTTCTAGATCAATGATCAGTGGAATGGTAAAACTGCTTTTTGAAGTCACATCAAATTTATGCTGAACCGTGGTTGGTTCATAAATCTGACCTTGTTGCGCATCCTCTCTCATCATAAAACCAGCAAAACAAATAGGTAAATCACAATAATTTTGCTGGGTATAACTATTGATACTCATCATCACATAGCGAATTCCCAGAGATAATGCCTTTGAAATATCAATGTCAATAAATTCAGATGCACCTTGTGGTGCTGAAGTAATATCACCGCTATGCACTGCAAAACTTTCTTTTAAATTATAAAAAGCGATTGTTCCTTTTACTATATGTTCTGCATCAAAAACCAATGCGGATAAGTCTATATCCACCCTTTCTGAGTCTGTATCTTTCCAATAAATAAAAAACCGAACAGTATTGCCAGTATCCAAAGCTAAACGGCTCCCTGCTGCAATGGTTTTCAATGCTTTACTTGCTGCTCGTTGCACAAAAGGTACACTATAATTTTTCAACTGATCATCCAGATAGCAAGCACCTAATGGTGAGAGCTTACTGAAACGCTGAATAATACTTTGCTCACATAAGGTTGTTATTAGTGTGGTTATAACTGGAGACAAAGGCTCTAAATTGTTTTTGATTGCAAACACTTTGGCAGACTGCCCTTTTGGAAAAAAGGTTCGATATTTTAAAGTTCGATTTTGCAGAAAATAGTGCTTGATCTGAAACAGCAAAGCAATCGGCACTACATCTATAACTGTTTTAAATGCATCAAGCAATTGTTGCTGTTGCACAGGAAATTGCTTTAAACAGTGCTGTAACCTACGCGCAAACTCTCCTGGTCTTTGTTTTAACAGTTTCACCACATCTTCAAATTGATAGCTTTGTAATGCGATTTCTATCTTTTGGCCAAACCGTTCAGGCTTTTTATTTTCAAGAATATGCTGAAATGCTATACAAGTTTTAGGAAAATGCTTTTGATAGCTAAACGGATGTATCCGCTCAATCACACGTTTCCACGGTTCTGGATAACGAAATAAATCTTCCTGAATATTTAGGCAATTTTCCAACAATGTCAGTAATATTCGTCGTTGAGACTTTTTCAAAGAAATCAATTTACAAGGTTCTGCTAAACTGACATCACCATCTGACAATGCAACATAAATCCGTAAGACATCAGTTGAAGTCTGCACATGAAACTGTAATTGTTGCACAGTCCATAATTGCAAACTCATATATTGAGCGCTGACGATCGCCTGTACTTCTTTATGCTGAAATTTTTCAGGCAAATATTGTAACCCTTTAGATCCAAAATCTTTTATTAAGTAGATAATATCTGCATGATCCTGCTGATTTAACGATTTTTTTGTATTTAACAGGTTTGAAAATAATGTGGTTAATTCAGTGCCATCCGCAAGATCCAATACATTGAGAATCCTTTTGTTTAATGCTTTTCTAGGCTCAATTTGATATTCAGGTAAGAGGCGTATTCCCAAAAAATCACCAAGATAATGGGCAAATGCATTTTGATATAATTCTGACTCCGACATTTCATATACTTGTTGCGGAAAATTTGGATACATGGGTTTATATTTCACATGTGCCCCATACATCTTTTTAATACAACTCAAAGTATTTTTATAAAATTCATCAAATTGCGTATCAGACAATTTTAATATTTCAGTGCAGAGCTGTTCAGAGCAACTAAAACCAATTCTTTCAAAGTTTGCCAATAAATTAATTAATTTATGAATGGATTGACTCGACTGTCCATGTGGAAGCTTAATTTTGTTAAATCTTCTGATTAAAAGTTCATTATTCATTGTTATGACTTTCTAAAATTTATAAATTACATCATAAAAGAAAAACCTGATTATTCATCAGGTTTTTCGCAAAAATCATGCAAAACTATTTGATTAACGCATCATACTTTTTGCAGTCTCGTTTCTAAATGCTTTTAGAATCTGTTGCCCTGCTCGACCCGTTGGACTCAATCCCAGCTTAACCTGCTCTTGTTGAATAGCTTGACGAGTTTTATCACCAATCAGACCATCTGCATCACCAATCGCATAGCCTTTCTTCAATAAATAGTTTTGAATTTCACGGCGTTCTGCACGAGATGTTCCAGCATCTTCTGTTGGCCATGCCGTTTGGAAACCACCTTTACCCTGTAAGCGATCTGATAAATGTGCAATTGCGAGTGCATAACTTTCAGCAGCATTATAGGAATAGATCGCATCAAAGTTTTTAAACACCAAAAATGCTGGACCATTTGCACCCGCAGGCATCATTAAACCAGCTTGAGAACCTTCAGATAAGTTCCCTTGAATGATCGGTGTGCCATCCACACGAGTAAAACCACGATTGACCCAAGAACTGAGTGATTTTTTATTGCGACGACTTTCTCCAGATACTGACGCACCCGCAGGAATTTTTACCTCAAAGCCCCAAGGCATACCAGTCTGCCATCCACGCTTTTTTAAAAAATTAGCGGTTGAAGCTAAGGCATCAGAAGTACTTGAAACCAAATCACGACGCCCATCACCATCAAAGTCTACAGCCAATTCTTCATAGGTTGAAGGCATGAATTGAGTATGACCAAAAGCGCCAGCCCATGAACCTTTCAGCTGATCTTCACGTAAATCTCCACGTTGTAAAATACGCATCGTGGCAAAAAACTCACCTCTAAAATAGCTTTGACGGCGTCCTTCACAGCTCAATGTACCTAAGGCTTGTAATAATGGATATTTTCCAGAAATATCACCAAAATTACTTTCTACGCCCCAAACGGCAACCACTGTTTCCGCAGGAACACCATAAGCAGATGCAACACGATTTAAAACATCTCGATGTTGGCTCAACATTTGACGCCCTTTTTCAACACGTTCTTCATCGACTAAACCCGAAAGATAGTCCCAAATCGGTGTAGAAAACTCAGGCTGATAGTCTAATTTACTAATGACTGAATAATCAGGCGTTAAATTTTGTGTATAACGATCATAGGTTGAACCACTTACACCAGAGCTCACTGCTTGTGAGCGCAAATTTGCAATACAGCTTTGGAAATTAGAATTAGGTGTATAAGTTGTATCTTGAGTTGTTGTCATTGGCGAGCTAGACACAGCTTGACCATTAATAATTAATTCAGCGTTGGCATGTGATGCCACGAATAAAACAGATCCACAAATCAAAGTTAAATGGCGCATAATATCCACAAAAATAGTTTTAAATTTAAATTATCTGAATACCATAACAGCCTGTGAATAAAATGACAGATGTAAAAACGTAAATTTTGAATTCATTTTCCAATTTTAAATTCAAAACTGCTGATATTGTAACTTTGAATTCAAATAAACTTACCCACAAAGCTTCCAATGTACGGTTTTAAATTCATTTATGAATTCAAATCAATTCTTACTTTACTGCACATTTTTAAATTCAAATTATTCTATTTTTTATCCACAATACATTCCTAGATTCTGATAGTGCAAGTTATCCACAAGATTGATTTTAAATTCAAACACGCAAAAACTTTAAATTTAAAGTTTTAAATTCAAAAAATATTTAGCTTTAGATCTTAGATGTCTTGTGGATAAGTCGATAAGGATACGATTGTAATCAAAGTGATTCATGGTTTTGAATTCAAACTTTGTCGATGTTTTAAGATTTAAAATACTTATTTTTAAAGCTCGTTGTTACTTTTATATGTGATTTTTCGATGTAAATTGAGGTCAAAATACACCAGAAATAAACAAATGCCATCATACAGAACTTAGATAATGAAAAAAGCAGCCAACCTGTTGACTGCTTTTTTTACACACAATATTGAGTTTAGATGTTCATATCTTCAGTTAATGACAGTGGATTAGGCAAAATTTTTGCTAACTGACGGCACAATGTCGTTAATTCAGCAGAATCGTTTGGCATCAATGTGATATGTCCAATTTTACGGCCATCACGCTCAGTCTTGTTATAAAGATGCACATGTACACCGTTTAATGCCAAAACATCTTGCAACTGTGGATACTGACCAATGATATTGACCATCACTGTTGGACGTACAATTTCTGTTGAACCCAAAGGTAAACCAGCAACCGCTCGAATATGATTTTCAAATTGCGAGCATACTGCACCTTCAATTGACCAGTGCCCAGAGTTATGCACACGTGGTGCCATCTCATTGGCATATAAGCCTTTTTCAGTAACAAACAGTTCCAAGGTCAACACACCCACATAATTCAAATGATTTAAAAGGCGAGTGATATAATCTTGTGCAACAGGTTGTAAATCTGAACTATTTGGAGCAGGCACGATCGAATGTGAAAGGATACCGTGATGATGGTGGTTTTCAGCCAATGACCAAGTTTTTACATCTCCATCAATACCCCGTACAGCGATAATTGAGACTTCACGAGAGAAAGTGACAAAGCTTTCAGCAATTAACGAGCCTGCAGGACCAAGCTCAGTCCAAGCTTGGTCTACCTGATCTTCTGAACGTAATACAAACTGACCTTTACCATCATAACCACCAGTCGCTGTTTTTAAGACAATCGGCAGCCCTAATTCAGCAACTGCAAGCTTGAGGCTATCTAGAGAATCTACGGCTTTGTAAGGCGCAACTGGAATCTCTAACGCATCAAACAACGCTTTTTCTGAAAGGCGATGTTGAGCAATGGCTAAAGCTTGGCGTGGTGGATGTAAGTCTTTTTGTTTCGTCAATACATCTACATCAATCAATGGTGTATTTTCAAACTCCAGACTAAACACATCAGCACTTGCAATAAAGTCCTGTAGGCCATTTTCAGCTTTCGTCGAAAAAACTTGTCCCAATATCGCAGATGGACAATCTGTATTGGCTTCAAGAAAAGTACATTGAATATTTAACGGTAGCGCAGCTTGCGCCATCATACGGCCGAGTTGACCACCACCAAAAATACCGATGGTTTTATTCATAACCTGTGTCCCGTTTTAAGCTT
>WNDP01000068.1 GCA_009912575.1 Acinetobacter bereziniae | reverse complement strand
TAGCGCGTTGCAGTTCTTTATTTTCACGTTCCAGTTGTTTTATACGTTCTTGATCTGAAAGATGCTGTACTTTAACTGGATTTTGTTGATCCAAATATTTTTGATGCCAAACACGCAGTGTTTCAGGGGTACAACCTATCTTGGGAGCAATAGCAGTGATTGCAGCCCAATTCGATGGATAATCTTTTTCGGATTCAATAACAAGTTGAACCGCTCTTTCTTTGATTTCAGGGGTATAGTTTGATTTTTTCATCGGAGTAGTTTCTCAGAATGTTGAGTCTCCGACAAACATGGTACGGTTCAGTTTTGTGCTTGCTGGGTGCTACTCGATGTTGTGGTGCATCCAGTTGCAAAAAGTGTTGATGTTATTATTGTCGCTGCAATAATGGCTTTGAACATGAGTGTTCTCCCTAATCTTTTCATAATTTTATATCAATAGAAAAGAAGTATATCACTGGGTTAATTTAAACACCGTTACATATTATTTCGCATGTTCTTCTGGTAAACCTAAACGGAGAACCTTAGAAAAATTAGCACTACTTTGATATTTAAAATGTACATATTCATCAGTTCTTGGATTCACATGGGCTTTTTCGTACCATTCATGCATCGACCACTGATGATTTAGAGCACCTAGATCGTACAAATAATTAGGTAAATACCCAGAAGCAATTAAACGATAGTCTGTTGGAAGTTTTTGAGCTGAAATGGCTTGAACCATATCAAAAACCAAAGTTGTGCAGTTACTGGTTAAAGTGTTATACCATTTTGGATGTTTGGCTAAATCTGCGGATTTAGATAAGTATTCTTCAAATAATGCTTGGCTTTCAGCCTTTGGTAATTGGACAGGGAAAAATAAACTTGTTCACCTCGGATATTGCTTCGTGTATAGACAATATCTTTTTCATCTGCGGCAATGAGGCTTAGCTCAAACTGTCTAAAGAAACTGCCTATCGCAGAAAAACTTTCGTTTTTTTCTTTACGAATTTCGATTGAGAAGACTAAAGGTCGTTGATTTGAAAAATTAAAACTCACTAAGGTATGTGCAATTTGTGGTCCCATCCAATATGAGGTGATGATATTTACGCCTGTAATATCATCTAAATTATACGTTCGTGTTTCCCACTGCTCATCATATTGATCGGTTGTATGCCAATCGAAATTTCGAACATTATGAATTGTGACCAGTTGACCTTGCTTTTCATAGCTAAAAATTCTGGAAACTTCAGGGCTCCATTCACGGTCTTGTTTAGCGGGGATATTGAAATACCAAACTAAGCTCAGAAGAAATGCAACCAAATAAATCAAGCTGTCAATTTTTCGAGTAAAAACATTCTTGGTGAAGTAAAATCCAAGAATGCTCAGCGCAAAAAATACCCATACGATAATAATCAAATAGCTAAAAATTTGACCTAAAGGTTGTTGAATCCAAATGGCAAGACAAAACCAGATACTCGTCATGACAACAAATAGGCTAAATAAGGAATGGAGTAGGCCCATTCCTAATCTGCGTAGCATTGATGTTGTTTTTAAGCTATCCATAAGCAGCTATTTTTGTTGATAAAGTTCAGGGCTATTTTGTGTAGGTTGCAAATTCAAAAGCAATAGCTGTTTTGTCATCAACATGTGATTCACTGGCTACTTTTTTAAATTGATCAGGAATGTCTGGATAATGTGCATCACCTTGAACATCAAGATCAATATGAGTCAGTTCAAGTCGATCTGCAATATGAATCGTTTGCTTGAAAATTTCACCACCACCAATAATAAAGATGCTGGTTGGTTTTTCTGAAGCTAAAACATCAGGAATGGCTTGTTCCAAAGCAGATTCAATGCTGTTGGCCGTTTTTACACCATCAAACTGCCAATCTGAATCACGTGTAATGACCCAATTTACACGTTTTGGTAGTGCGCGTCCCATTGATTCAAGTGTTTTACGCCCCATAACAACTACACCACCTTGGGTAATTTCTTTGAAATGCTTGAGGTCTGCCGAGATATGCCAAGGGAGATCATTTGCTTTACCAATGCAGTGTTGTTGATCCATGGCTACAACATGAACGATTTCAAAATTTTTAAATGTCATACTCAATCCACTTCGTCATCCACTCAATGATTTTCCGCCTTGAAAAAGGGAGAAAAATCAGAAATTGGATTATTAAAAATTACACAGCAACTGGGGCTTTAATTGCAGCATGGGATTCATAACCCACAATTTCAATATCTTCAAATTTGAAATCAAAAATATCTTGAATCGCAGGATTGAGTTGAAGCTGACATAATGGCAATGGATCACGTGTCAATTGTAATTTTGCCTGTTCAAAATGGTTCACATATAAATGTGTATCACCACCAGTCCAAACAAAGTCTCCTACGCCTAGACCACAAACTTGTGCAATCATATGAGTTAGTAATGCATAACTGGCAATATTGAAAGGAACACCCAAGAACACATCTGCACTACGTTGATACAGTTGGCAAGACAGTTTTCCATCTTGAACAAAGAACTGAAATAAAGTATGGCAGGGAGGTAAAGCAACTTTGCCAGCTTCATTTGGATTCCAACCCGAAACAATTAAGCGACGGGAGTTTGGATTGGTCTTAATTTCATTAATTAACCAACTGATCTGATCAAAACCATCATTTTCAAATAAACCATTTTCTTTTTGAGTTGCGCCAAAATTACGCCATTGATGGCCATAAACAGGTCCAAGTTCACCTTCAGGACGACCAAAACGGGCAGTTTGTTCCGCAGTAGACCATTCATCCCAAATCGAGACTTTATTGTCTTTTAGATATTGAACATTGGTGTCACCTTTTAAGAACCACAATAATTCAATTACGATTGATCGGAAATGAACTTTTTTAGTGGTAAGTAAAGGAAAGCCCTTAGACAAGTCAAAGCGCATTTGGTGACCGAATACAGAACGAGTACCTGTACCTGTGCGATCACCTTTGTCACCGCCATTGTCTAGGATATGTTGTAGAAGGTCTAAATACGCTTTCATAGAAGTTCCAATTTGGGAATGGGCGGTGATGCAAATGACAGATTATGTCGCATTCTTACCCATTCGTAATACTTTCGAATAGTCTCAGAGTTTATACTAATCTGGCTTTGTTTTTAACAAAGAATATTTTCTGTTTGTGACTTTAATCGAATATTTAGAGAATTTGAAAATGAGTATAAATTTGAATGAACTTCCAGCAGCTTTACAAGCGTATAAACAACAAATTGCGGCGACTAAAAAAGACAGCATTGAAATAGCATTACTGCCTGCTGAGAATTTAGAAATTTGGCAGAGTAAGGTTGGGGGACAACCTTATTTACCTTTAGCGCAGCAATATCCGCAAAGCTCAGAAGGCGAAAATTTACAATTATTGACGCAGATCAATTTTGCTGAATTACCGGAAAATAATATTTATCCCCAATCTGGGATTTTACAATTTTTTATCAATCCTCATGATGATTTATATGGCTTGAATTTTGATGATCAGCAAAAGCAAGATGGTTTTAAAGTCATCTTTCATGATCAGATTGATATTACTCCGACTCATCTGCAAACAAATTTTCCAAGTTTTGATGGAGACGACATTTATAGCCCGATTGCAGGCCAAGCTGCGATTCAGTTTGAGAAAGCTGAAAGTTATATCGATATGAATAACTTTGATTTTGCTGAAAAAGTGACTGATCCTTATGACCGAGATGATGAGGAGGAGTTCTGTGATGAATATGCCGAAGTTATTTCAGCGAGTGGGCATCGTTTAGGTGGGTACCCATTTTTTACTCAAACTGACCCATGTGAATATAATGAATTGATTCAAGACTATGTGCTATTACTGCAAATTGATACAGATGATGCAGGTGAAGTAGATATCATGTGGGGTGATTCGGGAGTAGGCAATTTCTTTATCCACTCTGACGATCTCGCCAAAAGAGATTTTTCTAAAGTGCTTTATAATTGGGACTGTTATTAATAAGCATTTATTGATGACCTCAAAGCTGATGTTATGGCATTAGCTTTGAGGTCAGTTAGCGATGTTAATGATTTAGTTTTAACGCCAATAAAAAAACAAAAAATGTGACCAAATTGACAGTTTAATATGTTGATTAGATTAAGAAAAAGTTTTACCAATACGGCCAATAAAATTATTTATGCTTATTTTTTGATCAAATAAACCCTGTATGTTTTTAAGGTAATCTCAAAAGTTTCAGTAAGTTGAAAGCGCACAAATGAGATTTATTAACACTTACATATTTTTTTACATGTTTTAAGTCTACATTTTAAGATTTGCTGATTAGTATTTATGGCTTGTGAAAAGTTGTTATTGGTTTAAACAAGGTGGTTTGAATCAATTCAAAAGGGCAGTTTGAGGACAGTACATGATTTACGACCACAATGTTAATATGAATGAATACGTGAATCCCACGGTTCATATTCAGATTCGATCGGAAAATCAAAATAATAATTTTCGACCAGAAGAATACCTAAAAAGCAAAGCCTTTGAAAATTTTAAAAATCAAACTGAAGCGTTTAAGAAAGAAAGTTTAATCGATATTGGTAAATTCACCGAAAAACTCGTTAGCATGTCACGAAGCACTACAGCACATCGTTGTGCACGATATGTGAGAATTGCACTTGAGTCAGCTGGTGCTCGTTTTTCTGATCATCCTGTAGCAGCATCAGACTGGGGTTCAACCCTGACGGAAATCGGTTATAAGCAAATCCGCCCAGATTTTGATAATCCACAAGAAGGTGATATTTACATCATTAACAGTACAAGCCGTCATCGTTATGGTCATATTGCGGGTTTTACAGGTACACAGTGGGTATCAGACTTTAGACAACGCAGTTATGATGTTTATAAAGATCCAAACGTAACGTATGAATACTATCGCTTAACGGCATAGATCAATCTGATTCAAATCGTTTAGCACGATTTTGATAGATTGATGCAATGAATAGCCCCAATGCAGTAAAACCAGCAGCTTGAATTGATGTCCACAATTTATGCTGTGATGGCAATAAAAATAAAATCAGCAAAAAGCCGAGCATTGGGAAAATAGAAAAAAGAATTTTAAATCCCTGAGCATATGGATGTGTTGTGGATAGTTTTAAGCGCAGTTGGAACAAAATATGAATCAAGACGCCCAATAATAGGCAAACTACGGTAAAAAAAGAATTTAACTTTTCAATTGAAGCGCAATAATAAATGATTGCACAGGTCAAAACTGAGCTGATTAATTTAATTTCACGTGTACAACGTGAGGAATACCAGAAATCTAACATTATTTAGGTGCTTGTTGTGGTGTATTTTTATTGAGTAATGACAACGGGGAAAAAATACATACTGCCAAAACCATAAAGCCGATGCCTTGTGCGCCCGGAATTAGAACTTCACCATGATTCATATTTTTAAAAATCAAAACCAAGAGTGATGCTAAAGGGATCCATGTCAATACACGATAAAATAGGCCCGTTGGATTCTTGGCAGCAAAATGAATTTTACAGTAACGACAGATCAGAAAAATAATTCCAGTTCCAGCAAAGAGTAAAATATTATCGATGGTTAAAGGTTGGTACCAATATAATCCAAGACTCAAAATTGCCGATAAAATGAAGAAAATTAATTTCTTGGTGACTGAGACTTTAGGATCAAACCAAAATTCGAGCATAGTGATTTCATTAAAATTGGATGTTGCTAATTTAGCATAAAAAAGGTGAAGCATTGCTTCACCATATAAAACTTAAACAGAAATGCTTAAGTGTTTTTTTGTGGACCCCAATCAAAGATTTTCTTTTGGTATGCATACCAAATCAGCCATAACCCTGCAAGGATCATTGGAAATGAAAGTATTTGACCTTTGGTCATCCAACCAAACAAGATGTAGCCTTGATCCGCATCGGGTTCACGGAAAAATTCCATAAAGAAGCGAGCACAGCCATAACCCATTAAGAAGATTGCAGAAACTGCATAACGTGGGCGAGGTTTAGCGCTATAGAACCAGAGGATGAGGAACAGCAATAAGCCTTCACACAGTGCTTGGTAAAGCTGAGAAGGGTGGCGGACTAAATGTAGTGGGTCAGTTGGAAAAATCATTCCTAAAGCAAAGTTAGGATCAGAGACTTGACGTCCATACAATTCACCGCCAATGAAATTACCAATACGACCAAACATTAAGCCTGTTGGTACACAAGGTGCAATAAAATCAAGTGTTTCAAACCAAGTCTTTTTATACTTATGACACCATAACAGCATGGCAATCATTACCCCAAGGAATCCACCATGGAAACTCATACCGCCTGTCCAAACTTTAAAAAGCCAGATAGGGTCTGCTAAGAATTTATCAAACTCATAGAATAAGACATAGCCAATGCGACCTCCAAGGACGACACCGAGCGCACCGTAGAACACCAGATCTGAAACCATTTCTGCATTCCAGTGATCACGTTGTTTCGCACGATAATTCGCAAGACCCCAAGCACATAAAAATGCCAAAAGGTACATGAGTCCATACCAATGAACTTTAAGCGGTCCCAGTGATATTGCAACTGGGTCAATATTCGGGTAGGTGAGCATTCCTAATCCTTGATTTTCTATTTTGCACAGATTTTAGCTGAAAGATATTAAAAATGTTGTACATTCAATGTGTAAACTTCATGGAATGTGCTTTATGTGTATTGTGGCGTTGGCTTGGCAGGTTTTAGATGACTTACCTGTATGTTTGATCTCCAATCGCGATGAATTCTATCGTCGTCCGAGTACTCAATTACAACAGTGGTCAGAACACGGAATAATTGCAGGGCAAGATTTACAGTCGGGTGGAACATGGATGGGCGTTACTCCACAGGGGCGATGGGCGATTGTGACCAATTATCGCGATGGAACAGATAAACAGACTTATCCCACCACGCGCGGAGATTTGGTTCAAAATTTTTTAGAATCAGAGCAAACACCTATCCGTTTTGCCCAAGCACTTGAACAACGGCAGCGAGACTATGCAGGTTTTAATTTATTTGTAGGTGATCAACATCAAGCTGTGTATATGAGTAATCGTGGTGAAGCCCCACAAGTTTTATCGCAAGGTGTATATGTCGTTTCCAATGGATTAATGTCTGATGATTGGGAGAAAACCAAGCATTTGCGTAAACGATTTACCCAAGAATTTTTACCTATGCTACAAGTCAGTTCTATTCTTGAATCAGATTTACAGCATGCAGTTTGGGATATTTTGGAAGATGAACGTAAAATCATTCCAGATTTACTTCCAAATACTGGGATCAATGCAGACATGGAAGCGTTGTTGTCTTCAACATTTATTCAAAGCCCGATCTATGGCACACGTTGTTCAAACTTTTTAAGAATCGGTCTCTCTGAGCTGGACTGGATTGAAAAAACGCAACAAGGTGAGCATTTGGGGGAACTGGTCGAAATTAAGTGTAATATTGAAAGATAAAAAGCCATGCAGAACTAAATCTGCATGGCTTTAAAAGCATAATACTTATTTAACCTGCAATCACGCCACCATCTTTGCGTGTGATCACGACAGTTGCTGAACGTGGACGAGCAACTTTATTATTTGCATCCTTTTGTGATGCAGGCCAGTGACTTGAAGGTTTATCAAAGCTTGGAGAGTCTTCACCAGGATGTTGAACATTGATGAAAATTGCTTTGTAGTCTGGTGTCATGGTCACACCCGTAATTTCACATTGTTTCGAACCTGTAAGGAAACGACGCAGATTTTCATCCGTCACTTGCTTACCAACGATGGTTTCTTGTCCAGCTGAGGTTGTTGCTTTTGCACCATCACCCACTTTACCTGGCAATGCAGCAAGCATCATACAGTTGGTTGTATCTGTATAAGCACCATCATCGGTTTGAATCCAAAGAACACCACGAGGATCAAACCACATGCCATCTGGTGAAGACAAATCATTATTATCGTTCAACGCAGAAAGGTTAATGTTGCTGGCCATTTTTGCTTCAGCACCAAATAGATAAATATCCCAAGTGAAACTTTCTGCTGTAGTTTTATTATCTTTCTCATGGAAGCGGATAATATGACCATTGACGTTGCCTTTACCGCCTTCAGGATCACTATAGTTTCTTGGATTGGCAGCATCTAAAGCATGTGTTGTACCACGATTTGAGTTGTTCGTAAGCGTGACATAGACCTCACCATTTTCAGGGTTCACTGCAACCCATTCTGGACGATCCATTTTAGTCGCTTTAACAGCATCACCAGCAAGTCGTGCAAATGTTGTGACATCCGCTTGAGATTTAAATGGATACACCGTGTTGGCATCATTTAAACCATTTTTTCCATATGCCAACTCAATCCATTTACCCGTACCATCATTGTTGAACTGAGCCACATAAAGTTTGCCACTGTTCATATACTTATCACCAGCACGATAACCGCCATTGACATCTTTGGCATCCCATTTGGCATCCGATACGAATTTATAAATGTATTCGCCACGTGAGTCATCACCCATATAGAAAGTCAAATTTTCGCCTTCGATTAAACGACTGGCACGACAATCCTCATGCGCAAAACGACCTAATGATGTCCGTTTTACTGGGTTTGAACGACTATCGAATGGGTCAATTTCTACGATCCAACCAAAAGTATTGGCGCTGTTACGATAATCTTTATCAGCAGTCTCTGCGGTAATAGACGAATTCCAACGATCATATAAATCTTGGCTTTCGATTGCACCAATTGCCGTTTCCCAGCCATAACGAGAACTTGCACCATCTTTTAAACCATAGCGATTGAGTGCAATGATTTCCGAAGCAGTCCGCTTTGTATCATCCCCTTTGTTGCGTACAAAATACCCAATAAAGTTTTCTTCTGTGGTGAGGTAGGTTCCCCATGGTGTATAACCATTACCACAGTTGTTATGCGTACCACGTGTTTGCTTTGCCGACGGTGAATATTTGGTTTTAATTAAATCTGAACCTGCAACAATGCCCGCGAAATCCATCACTGTAGATGCGGTAATACGGCGATTGAATGGTGAACTTTTAACAATATCCACTTTTTGAGAACTTGCAACTTTTTTTAATTCGATAATCGATACGCCGTGTGCGTTCATTTCACGAATAACTTCATCTTCTGGACGACGACCATTGACTCTTGTTGCACCTTTAGGATGTAAAAAAGTTTGGTTGATGTATTCATGGTTCATCACCAGTAAACCACTATTTGATGCTTTTGCATCATATTTTGCTGTACTGGAATTTAAACCAAAATAGCTCATCCCATCATGACAATCCCCTGATCGTGCAGTGAAACTCACGCCTGAAGGAACGTTGTTGTCATCCCATTCAGCAAGGTTTTGTGTCAGTGGATCTCCGAGCGCATAAAGCACTGTAGCTTCGTAGCCTGCTGGAACAGTAACGATATCATTCAGATTTTTTGCAACAGGTGTAAAGCTGAGTTTTTCTGGTTTTTTTACCGAGCTATCTGTATTTGAATGGTTGTCATCGTCATCATTACAACCTGTCAAGCTAGATGCTAAAGCTAATGCTGCTGCACCACTGGCTGTTTTGGTAATTAAACTACGACGAGAAATCCGTTGTTCTAAAATGTCACGGAAATGAATGTTATTCGAAGTATTGTTATCTAACTCTTGTTCTTCATGATATGGCGTGAGGTCTGTCATAAGATTCCCTATAGCTTTAACTTTAGATGAAATGTGATTTTGATTCAGCTTAAGAACATAGCGAACTAATATGTAAACTCTCTTACTTTTATATTTAATATTGGTTAAATTTAATATTAATTTAAGAAAGTAATATGGCTGTCATAAAGAGATAAATATTCACTAATTTGTTGTTAATTCACTTATTAAAATTAAGATCTATATTTAATAGTGAGAATTTATTCTGTGTAAAATATTAATATTCACTGAGTTTTAATCAAATTATTTTAAATATGAGTAATAAAAATTAAGTGATATATCTTTTGATTGTTGAGAGGGATATGGTCAGAGAAATTTTTAGAATAAAAAAAATGGCTTTTAAAAGCCATTTTAGTGTTGAATATTTTTTTATTTTTATGATTTAGACATCTGCAGTTTTGCGCTTTTCGATCATTTTACCGAGTAACAAGCCGAGCTCAAATAACATCCACATTGGGATGGCTAGCATAATCATTGATATTGCGTCTGGTGGAGTAATAAACATCGAGACAAAGAAGCAGCCGACGACAATAAAACGACGTTTTTCAGCCAATGTCTTTGTGGTTACGAAGCCAATAAGAATCAAAACTAAAGTAATAATTGGAATTTCAAAGGTTAGACCAAAGACCAAGAACAGCTTTAAGCAGAAACTTAGATAGCTATTAATATCCGTCATCGGTGCAACTGTTTCAGGAGAGACGCTGATGAAAAAGTGTAAAATTGAGGGTAAAGCAACGAAATAAGCAAATGCGATACCCGAATAAAACAGAATAATGCTGCCAAATAAGAGTGGAAATGCCAGATTCTTTTCTTTTTCGTACAGTGCCGGTTTAATAAATGCCCAAAGTTGATAAATAATAAAGGGCATAGCGAGCATTAGTGCGATAAAAAAATTTAACTTAAATGGTGCCATAAATGTTGCAGTGACATCCGTTGCAATCATGGTTGATGTTGCAGGCAATTGCTTTCTTAATGGTTCTGATAGAGCAATATAAGTTTTATTGGCAAAAGGTAATAAACAAAAAAAGATCAGAATCAATGCACCCACAATTTTAAATAGATGCTTACGCAACACCATGAGATGTTGTGTAATCGGCATTGCATCTAAAGGGGGACGTTCTGTCGATGCGCTGTCTTGTACCTGAGGCGCGAGTGAATCCGTCATACGGCTACCTTAAGTTGTGGTGCTGTGACCATCTCGATGGGAACAATTTGTGGAGCTGGCATCATGCAACTTTGCTGATTTAACCCATGATTTAACATATAAATAGAAGGAACCTGAGTATCTAATTTATGGTAATGGTAAGTTGCTAAAAGATTTTTTTGACCTAGCTGTTCAGCATGGGTTTCTTGTTCTATCGCAATTTTTTGTTGTTGTAGCTCTTGCATCTGAGCTTGCATTTTTTGTTCAAGTTCTTGAATCTTCTGCATCTCTTGTTGCATCTGCTCTCTAAATTCAGAAAGACGTAACTCACGATCGATATCATTTTGGACACTTGTGATCGCCCGTTTAAATTTACTGTACCATTTGGCAGCAAAACGAGCAGCTTCAGGAAGCTTATCGGGCCCCAATACCAAAAGCGCAATGATCCCGAAAACTAACAGTTCTGAAAATCCAACATCTAACATGATCTACGCCTCACCGATTAGTGTTTTACAGTAGAGTTCACATCAGTATTGGTCGTTTGATGCTCTAATGTACGAGTTTCAGTGATTGAAGCTTGGGTCGCTTCTTCATCTTTGATTGATTTCTTAAAATCTTTTACTGCACCGCCAACATCTTTACCTAAATTTTTCAGTTTCGATGTACCAAATAGTAAAATCACCACGATTGCAAAAATAAGTACGTGCCAAATCGATAATCCAGCCATAGTTTTAACTCCTATTTTATTTAGAGCTATAACAACAGTTATCCGTGACAAAAAAGTGACATTAATATTTCAATTTAAAGACAGAAAATATTTTTGAAATATTTTGCGATGTTAAATACTATCGATTTTGGAAAGTGCTAGTATGATCATGATTTGAGAATAAGGGGTATATTGTGGCTTTGTTATTTCCAGTTCTGTCATTTATTTGTGGGTTAATACTGGCGAATAGCAAATTTTCAGTGAATTTAAAGACGATGATGTCTTTATTGCTGGCACGTGTCTTTATCCCGATTGTCATCATCTACAATATGGTTTTTTATAAATCGGGCAGTATTGCTTTAATTCTATTTGCCTTTTTCTCGTGCTTTATCCTTTTCTTTGTTTACTTAAAACGCTCGAAAGATCGTTTGGCATCGCTATGTTTTAGTTATACCAATATGGCATGGTTAGGCTTTCCAATCGCTTTAGCGATTTTTGGTGCTGAGCATAGTATGGCCATGATCCCGCTTTATATCGGTGTTTCGATTTTTGGCAACTCATGGGCTGTGACCTCTGTAAGCTCAGCGCCTCAATCTAAAGTACTGCTGTTTAAAAAAGTGCTTCAATCACCACCTGTGATTGCTTTAATCATTGCGGGACTTTTACGTTGTTTCGATGTACAACACTTTCAAACCCAGCAATGGGTTGATTGGGTATATAACGCCTCTAAGTGGAGTATGAGCTTTACAGGAATGTGTGTGTTGGGGATGTGGTTAAGAAAAACCAAAGTACATGTGGACGATTTATTGATCAGTACTCGACTGGCAATACTGAAACTGTTTTGTGGGATGATCTTATGTGGTTTGGCCTATTTCTTTTTACCAGTTCCGCAGATTCATGACTATATCGGTGTGATGTTCTTACTATTTTGTTTACCTCCAGCCGCCAATATTGTGGCTTTGGAAACGCACTATCAAGGAACGGGCATTTCAGCAAAATATATTGCTTCAGGAACAATAGTCAGTTGTGTGGTATGTGTCATATATGGCGTGTTGATTCATTTTTTATCAATCTAATTCTTTATTTTTGTTAATTTAGAAGGCTTTGAAAAGCCTCATGATTTCTCTGTATGTCTATAAATTTTATTCCTCCCTCCTTTTAAAGTAGGGGAGGAGTTTTCAGAAGTAATTTTTATTTCAAACTGGCTTTAAATAATTGCATTGCTTGACCACGATGACTTATTTTATTTTTGTCTTGTTTGCTCATTTCTGCGCTAGAAATCCCCAGCTCTGGTAACCAGAACAGTGGATCATAACCAAAACCGTTTTCACCACGGGCTTGTTCTAGCACCTCACCTTGCCAAATACCTTGGAAAATCTGAGGTAAAGGATCATCGGCATGTTCAACTAATGCTAACACGCAGACAAACATGCCTTCGATCACTTGATTCTCTTTACGCAACGGTTTGAGGTTTTCGAGTAGTTTTGCATTATTTGCTGCATCATCGCCGTGTTCACCTGCATAACGTGCTGAGTAAATTCCTGGCGCACCACCTAATATAGGAACACAAATCCCAGAATCATCTGCGATTGCGGGTTTACCTGAAATACGGCTTGCATGACGTGCTTTGATAATCGCATTTTCAATAAAGCTTAAGCCATCTTCAATCGCATCTTCGATATTCAACTGACCTTGAGGAATCACGTCAACAGGTAAAGCCAATTCAGCAAACAGTTTTTCAAACTCAGCAATCTTGCCTTTATTATTACTGGCAAGTACCAGAGTTCCTTGGGATAACCAATCTTTAGATGACATGATCCAAACTCAGAAAGTTAAAATGATGCTATTTTAACTGAATCTGTGAATTAAAATGTGGCTAAATTTGATGATTAGAGCTGTTTTGCGCGAGGAGAGATGTAATGATCTAGCGCTAGCTTAAGCTCAACGATATCATCATTATGCATCAGCCCTGAGCTCAGATTGAGTTTTTGGATACTTTGGTCTTTCATGATCAAGTGTAAATAATAATGACGATCCAAGAATGTTTTCTTGAGTTCTACTTGAGCAATATCACGTAACAAAACTTCTTTCTTAATGACACTTCTACCTTTGAATTCGAGGGTTCGGATTTTATCTTGTGTCAAAACCAGAATAGGGGATTGATTTCTAAATAGTGAAACTGCTTTTCGACTCAAGAGATATGAAAAACTTGCCAATAATGCAATGACAAGAATTAAATAGAGACTTTTGACACCATACTTAAATTCAAACAGTTCAATGATGAGGAGTAGGGTAGCAAACCAAAATGGGCAGGCAAAAATACCAGTAAAAATTGCCAGTGGAAGCATTTGACGATGTGAAGCATAATATTTTTTCTTATTCATATTTTTCCATGTATAGAAGAATCTGACTCAGCGGATAAATGCAAAAGCGGACCTTGATGAAAAATCATTTGCCATACTTGCTGATCATTCATCACCCAGATCGAAGCGCGTAAAGCCTTATTATATTTTACTTGAGTATTGGTTTCGACTTGATAGCTGAGGTAAGTCAACAAAGCACTATGAGCAGAGAGTTGCTGTAGTTCGAAGTCTTGTGCATGAATTATATCCGTGTCTAGATCATTTAAAAGTGCTTCAAGCATTTGGCTTTTTTTATGATCCGACCTGATTTAGTGATTTCTTTGAAATCGGGGTGCAAGCGCTGATCCAATATTTTATGGTTCCGTCGCTCAGAATGATGTAATTGGCATTCAAATTGGATTAATTGAGCGAGCGTTTCTTGCATTATGTTGAACTCCTATTGATTATTTAAATGTCTGATAATCAGTGTTGATTGAAATGAACCTTGTTATGCACGAAGTGTTATCTACTTAAACTATTTTTTAATTCTTGTTTGAGCTTACGCTCCAATTCAGCATGGTTTTCCATAAACCAGCATGACTTCCCATGATTTGATTCATAAATAAAATCTGTGAGTGCTTTACTGTTGCGGGTATATTTTTCAATATTTCCTACAAATGCTAAACGGATTTTATAATTGACAAATTTTTGGATGAATTCGCCTGCAATTCTATTTTCCAATTGAAAAAAGCACTTTTCTAAAGATGTTACAGGCAATGCAATCAGCTCTATATTTTCAGCAAATGCCAAGCTCAACAGGTCATTGATATTGTGCAATGAATACGTTGTAGCCTCATTTTGAGGAATAATTAAAATTCGTATGTTATGACAAAGTTGAACCATATGTGCCATTTATAACTACTCGTTGTTGCATAAAAAAAGCACCCGAAGGTGCTTTAAAATATTTTCAAGCTTATTGAGCTTGAATCCATTGATCTGCACGTTGTGTTGCTGTACGAATTTGATCTTGAGTCAAGTTCGCAGCCAAAGCCGTTTTTTTACTTTGAGACATATTGATCACTTTATTGTCTAACATGCCATCGCGTGTAGAAAGTTCATACCATTGGTACGCACCCATATAGTTTTTCTTTTGCTCTTCCATGACTGCAAGGTTAAAGCTCGCACGGTTGTCACCGTGGCTTGCTGCCTTTTCAAAGTATTGACGTGCAGTTGTTTCATTTTTAGCAACGCCCAAACCGTCAGCATACATACGACCGACATTTAGTTGAGCCGCAGAAATACCTTGGTCAGCTGCTGCTTTAAACCATGTAAATGCTTGTTTAAGATCTTTAGATACACCACCAGAACCTGCTTGGAAATGTGTTGCTAAATAAAATTGTGCTGCTGGTTGCCCAGCTTTCGCTGCTTTTTGTAAATCTGAAACATTCATATGTGCATACTGAGCTGCCATCGCTGAAACAGATTGTTGTTGCTGCGGTACATAGTCCGCATGGGCTTGAATACTGAGCAGCCCAAAAAATAATGTACTGCCTAATAATAATTTCTTCATAGAGCGCTCACTCGATAAATAGCGACTTCGCCGAACAAATTCGGGACAGCTTTGCTTAAAAAGCTCCCTTGTTGGTTCCCATTTACAGCGAGTCGATTAATAATTTGAATCTGATTTTCAGCACATAAGGCTTCAAAATCGCGAAAAGTGCATAAGTGGATATTAGGTGTATTGTACCACATATACGGTAAGGCATCAGAAACAGGCATCTTTCCTTTCAGCGCAAGGAATGAACGTGTCTTCCAATACGCAAAATTAGGAAACGTAATAATTGCTTGTTTCCCCACACGCACCATATCGCGCAGAAGCACATCAGGTGCATCTACAGCTTGCAAAGCTTGTGCCATTACGACGTAGTCAAAAGACTGGTCAGCAAAGCGTCCCAAACCGAGGTTTAAGTCTTGTTGTATAATATTTAACCCTTTGCTGACCGCAATTGCAATCTTTTCTTGATCAATTTCTAATCCATAAGCATGAATTTGCTGTTTTTTGCTCATTTGTGACAATAATTCACCATCGCCACAACCTAAATCGAGCACACTTGCACCGGGATTGATCCATTTTTCAGCCAATTGTTGGTCAATACGCATTACAAAGCCTCCTTAGGTGTTGAATTGAGGTGTTCAGTACCGCCTAAAAATGCACGTAAGGATTTGACGTACAGTGGGATTGGGAACAGAAAAGAATCATGCCCCTGTTCAGCATCAATATCTAAGTAGCTCACTGGTTTTTGATTGGTGATCAAGGCATTGACGATTTCCTGAGAGCGTTCTGGGCTAAAGCGCCAATCCGTGGTAAATGAAACGACCAAAAAGCGA
Organism: Acinetobacter bereziniae; assembly: GCA_009912575.1. Lineage (GTDB taxonomy): Bacteria > Pseudomonadota > Gammaproteobacteria > Pseudomonadales > Moraxellaceae > Acinetobacter > Acinetobacter bereziniae_A. Next base: position 7,319 of record WNDP01000068.1, on the reverse strand, counting down.
CATTTGGTGTTGGACAATGCTTTGGTTAATGACAGTTGGTATTCACGTGAAGGATCAAAATAATCCAAGGCTTTGGTCATGATCAAATAAGTATTGGCATCAAAGTTACGACTAAACTGTTCACCTTGATAACGTAAATAGCTTTCGACTTGGAACTCAACATCAAAACCATACATAAATTTGCCAGATTTTAAATCACGACCAAATTTCTGTTTCATGGCTTCTTCTGAAAGATAGGTAATGTGACCGACCATACGCGCCAAAATTAAGCCGCGCTTCGGATAACTATCTAACTCCAGATAGCGACCATTATGAAAGTCTGGATCAGACAAAATGGACTGACGAGCAACTTCATTAAAGGCAATATTTTGTGCAGAAAGTTTAGGCGCACTGGCAATAATCACACATTTCTGTAAACGGTCAGGGTAGTCTATTGACCACTGTAACGCTTGCATGCCACCTAATGAGCCACCAATGATTGAATACCAAACTTGTATTCCTAAACGATCAGAGAGGAGGGCTTGAGTTTTTACCCAGTCACGCACAGTCACTAAAGGAAAGTCGGGACCATAAGGACGATTTTCATTTTCAGGGTTAGGCGAAGTCGGTCCTGTTGAACCACTACAACCACCAATATTATTTAAGGCGACTACAAAGAATTTTGAGGTATCAATAGCTTTTCCAGGTCCAATACATGCATCCCACCAACCTGCTTTTTTATCGTCGTCATGATGATAACCCGCAGCATGATGATGCCCTGAAAGTGCATGGCAAATGAGAATGGCGTTTGATTTGTCAGCATTCAACTCACCATACGTTTCCACCATGATTTCATAGCGTGGTAACACTCGACCACATTCAAGTTCTAACGGTTCTTCGAATTCAAACTTTTGTGGAGTCACAAGCCCCACTGAATCAGCTGGAAAAGACACTGGAAATATTCACCTTAAAATTTAGGTAGTAGAATAAATTGATGTTACTCACAACGACATCATCATTATTGCGAATAAACGAATGATACGAAAGTCATTTTTCAACTGAACATGACTTTAGTCTTGGTTTAACCAAAAGGTCTTGATGCCTTAAATGATGATCATTCAGCCAATACTTTAATTTTGCTCAGATTTTATTGCACAATTAATGACAATATCAAAAAACATATTTTGTGAATAGTTGCTGATCGATATTGAGTTGATCCAAATCGCATTTAGATGAAATGAATGGTTAAAGCAATTTTAGCTTATCCCTGCGTCATGATGTGTAATATCAATCAATATCAATAGATAAAAGAAAGGATATCACTAGCGGATATCCTTTCTAAAGTCATTTAATTGATATAGCTTATACAGCAGCAGCGATCACTTGATCTGTACTGAGTACGCCTTGATCAATTAAACGATTGGTCGCTGCAATTATTGCTTCAATAGATGAGGTCACGATGTTGTCATGTACACCAGCACCAAATGCTGATTTACCTGTGCCTTGAACTTGCAGTTCAATTAATGCCAAGGCTTTGGCATGTGCACCAGAACTGATACTACGTTCTTCATAGTTTAAAACATCAATTGGCAATTGAAGTGCATTTAAAATCGCTGAAATTGGACCATTGCCTTCACCACGTAAACGCTGACTTTCTCCATTCACGACCACTTCAAGCTCGATGACCTGATTGCCATTTTCGTCTGATAGTCTGTAGTTTTTCGCTGAATAATGAGCGTCTTTTGCAGAAACATAAGTGTCTTTAAACAAAGTCCAGATTTGCTGTGCTGAAACTTCGACACCTTCTTCATCGGCAACTTGCTGAACAATTTGTGAGAATTCAATTTGCAAGCGACGTGGTAATACTACGTTGTAGTTTGATTCTAATAAGTATGCAATACCGCCTTTACCCGACTGTGAGTTGACTCGAATAACCGCATCATAATCACGACCTAAGTCTTTAGGGTCAATCGGTAAATAAGGCATATCCCAAATTTCTTCGTCTTTTTGGAACTCAAAGCCTTTTTTAATTGCATCTTGGTGTGAGCCAGAGAATGCAGTAAAGACTAAATCGCCTGCATATGGATGTCGTGGATGGACTGGTAAACCTGTACATTCTTCAATAGTGGCAATAATTTCATTGATATTAGAAAAATCTAATTCGCAAGCCACGCCTTGGGTATACATATTCAAGGCAATTGCAGCCACGTCGACATTACCTGTACGTTCGCCATTTCCAAATACACAACCTTCAACACGATCCGCACCTGCCATGATCGCCAACTCAGATGCTGCAATACCACAACCACGGTCATTGTGGCAGTGTACAGAAATGATCACTCCATCACGACGTGCTAAATTACGATGCATCCATTCAATTTGATCTGCATAGACATGTGGGCCAGACACTTCTACGGTCGCAGGCAAGTTTAAAATAACTTTATTGTCCGGAGCTGCTTCCCAAATTTCGGTTACAGCATCGCAGACATCTCTAGCAACTTCTAATTCAGTCGCAGTAAAGCATTCTGGGCTGTATTGAAAAATGAATTCGGTTTCAGGCTGCTTTGCAGCATATTCTTTAACTTTGGTTGCAGCATTGATTGCCAATTGTTTGGCACCATTCACATCGACATTCAACACTTTCTTACGGAAGGTTGGCGAGTTTGAGTTATAGATATGAACAATAGCACGTTTAGCGCCTTGCAATGATTCAAAGGTACGTGCAATCAAGTGATCACGAGCTTGTACTAAAACTTCGATATAGACGTCATCTGGAATATGACCTTCCTCAATCAATTTGCGTGTGAAATCAAAATCAATCTGAGATGCTGAAGGAAAACCAATTTCAATATGTTTAAAGCCAATTTTGACCAACATTTGGAACATTTTGAATTTCTGTTCGATGTTCATCGGTTCAAAAATTGCTTGGTTACCATCACGGAGGTCGGTACTCATCCAAATAGGCGCTTTATTGATTTCGTTGTTTGGCCATTGACGGTCAGGCAAGTCTACACGCTGGTACATGCGACGGTATTTTTTACTTGGATCAGCCAACATCATGAGGGAACTCCTTGTGTAGTTGTCGTTGCTCGCTTCTTGGGTAAAGGCAACTAAAGGCAACTTACTACCGATATAGATTGTGTCTATCTGTTCAATTTACAAATATTTTTATGGTGAAAATAATGTAAATTTTCATAAATATATATGTGGGTATCACGATATAAATCTAAACACTGAAGACTTGCAAATGGTTTAACTTGAGATTAATTCTAAAACAGTTGTCTTGGAAATAATTTCCTTAATTTGCATAAAAAATATCAGTTGAGAGAAAAATTTCCTTTGAATGGCTCAATCTTGAAAAATATATTCTTGATTGATTTCATTTATGCGAGCTGTTCCCATTAATGCCATGGTAATTTCAAATTCTTCCTTTAAAATTTTAAGCACATGCGCAACCCCTAAAGCACCTGCAACAGACAATCCGTAGATTGCAGGTCGTCCGATCAGCACCGCATTTGCACCTAAAGCCAATGCTTTAAAAACATCGGTACCACGACGAATACCCCCATCCAAAAGTATGGGGAAATCATTCGGTACGACCTTACGAATTCGTTCCAGTGCTTTGAGTGGTGAAATGGCACTATCGAGCACACGTCCACCATGATTGGAGACGATCAGTCCTTTTATTCCACTTGCGACAGCTTTTTGGGCATCAAGCGGATGTAGAACCCCTTTTAAAATCACAGGTAAAGAAGTTTGAGCAATCATAAATTCAATATCTGCCCATGTCGGTGCAATTTGCATTAAGCCCTGAAAAACTGGATGTTGATCTGCTGTGATTTCAGGCAGAGGAATATGTGTAGGTGTGTGTGGATGTTGCATTCCTTCGGGCAATTGGAAATTCACACGACGTTCACGATCACGAATACCTGTATGTGGTGAGTCCACGGTGATTACAATCGCTTTAAAGTTTTGTTGTTCTGCTAAACGCACCAAAGCCAACGATTTTTCACGATCACCTTGCCAATACAGTTGAAACCACTTAAATGGATTTTCTTTCTTGATCAAGCGCATATTGGTGTTGGTAAATGTGCTGAGTAGCATATTACTTCTGAGAACCTCAGCAGCTAGGGCTGTTGCTGCCTCACCGTCTGGATGAAACAATTGCTGATGTCCAATGGGTGCAAGAAATATCGGATGAGGGAATATTTCACCTAAAATTTCACATTGCGTTGAACCTTGAGTGAGGTCATTAAGTAATCTGGGGATGAGTTGAATTTTTTTAAATTGTTCTAAGTTGTCTCTGACACTTTGTTCATCCATCGCTCCACCTTGAAGGTAGTGCCAAGTGTTTTCAGGCAGGTGCTGTTCAGCCTGCTTTTCATAATCAGCAATAGTCTGTAAATGGGGAGGAATTTGTGTGAGAGGGGGGAGGATGTTTTTACTCATTTATTGACTATCCAAAGTTATGCAAAACATTTTCATCACAATAATGACCAGTTGGCTAAAACTTATAAATCACTCCATTCACGTAATAGATTGTGATAAATCCCAGTTAAACTAATTACTTGCTCATGTGTAGCAGAAAGCTCTATGGTTAATTTCTGAATATTCTGATCAAGATCGAACAAAATTCGCCGTTGAGCATCTGAAGAAACAAAGCTTTGTGCCCAAAAGAAAGAAGCAATACGAGCACCCTTAGTGACAGGGTTGACGCGATGTAAACTCGTAGCAGGGTAGACAATTGCATCACCTGCAGGAAGTTTTACCTCTTGTGTTCCAAAAGTATCCTCGATTATCAGTTCTCCACCTTCATATTCATCAAGATTTGTCAGAAAAACAGTACATGAAATATCTGTTCTTAAGTATTGATTAAGTTGAGGGTGTCGACGGATAGCATTGTCAACATGCATGCCAAAGTTGCCACCATCTTGGTAGCAATTAAACAGCGGTGGTAAAAATGTTTTTGGAAGAGCAGCACTAAAAAAAAGTGGATTTGAATTTGCAGCGTGTTGAATGATTTGACCTAACTCTAAGGCTTCTTGGGAATCTTGTGAAAGTTGTAAATTATTCTTCAAATGAGCAGATTGATAACCTGTGGTTACTTTACCATCTATCCACTCAGCTTGAGAAAGTGTTTGGCGACAATGATTCAGCTCATCCATATTCAGCAAATTTGGAATGTGTAAAATCATAATTTTCTTCCCAAAAAATGAAACAGCGCCTGATCAATCAGACGCTGAATTTTAACATAGTTTGTCTACATCTTAGAATTTATAGTTAATGTTAAATACGCCCTTACGACCTTCACCAGGCATAGCCCAACCATTGTTACGAATATGGGTATAGTACTTTTCATCACTTAAGTTTTGCCCCAATAATTGGAAACTTAAATCTTTGTTATAGTTGTATGTTACAGAAGCATTATGAATCAAATAATCATCAGATTTGACCTGTTGTACTAGATTATTAGTCGCTGAACGTGTGCTTAAATACATTTCACCTTGATAGGTTAAACCGTATCCAGCTTGCCATTGATCATTGAGTTGATAGGTGGTCCATAAGCTACCTGAAACTTTAGGAACATTGACTAACTTATCACCTTTTTGGAAGTCAATATTTGGTGAACCATTGACTTTGGTTTGGTCATATTCACCCTCCATATATGCTGCACTCGCCGTGATGTTCCATTTAGGTGTTATTTCACCTGCTAAACCAAACTCAACACCTTGGACATAGTTTTTACCATCTAATTTTGCATCAGGTTGTCCTGGTATATCATTTGTCACACGGACTTTATCTTGTTCATTGCGAAACACTGCAGCAGAAACTAAGATGTTTGAATTTGCTTGCCATTTTGCACCAATTTCATAAGCAACAGCATTTTCAGGATCAGTACTACAAGAGTTTGCTGTGATTGCGTTATTGGTAATGGTCTGAGAACATCCTCTACTTGCAGTGTTTTGTACAGGCTTTTGAGCATTGGCATAAGATAAATAAAGACTAGTTGCAGGTGTTGGTTTAAATGTTAAACCTGCATTATAGGAAATTAAATTATCAGACTGTTTGTAGTTTTGACCACGAGTTACCGCTGCTGTAGTTGTAGAAACCGTGTCTGAACGATATTGACCATCAGTATAGTCGTTACGAACACCTAGGTTAAGTAACCATTGTTCACCAAATTTTAAAGTGTCAAACACATACGCTGAGTAAACATTTAAATAGCCTTCAGCTACACCAGTTTTACGGAAGTTTGTTGGACCATGCCAAAAGTTATCTGGATGATATACATTCATGTAAAGTGGCGTTGTAATGGAACTACCAGCAGATGAACCATTTGAATTATATAAATACCCAGCTGTTGTAATGGTGTAGTCTTCACGACTAAAACCTGCACCTGCAACAAGTGCATGATCAATCATTCCTGTTTTAAATTGCACATTGATATTGGTGTCATTGGCAAATTGTTTATTATGGGTATCACGGTAGTAACCACGAGGTCCAGAAATATAATATGAATTATTTGGTACGCTAAGCGTTGTTGAACCAGAGCTTACATTACAATTCTTGTAGCCAGTTCGGTTGTCATTGGTCAGTGCAGTTGGTGATGTACCATCTGCTAAGCAGAATGTACCTTTAGATGCAGATACAGTTGCTTTTTGTTCAATATCACTATAACGAGTGATTGAATTGAGTTTTGCGTTAGGGCTGATTTCGCTTTCAATTTTAAATGTGACAACCTGATTTTCAATATTCTGTTGATCTAAGTTGCTATAACCATAGTTATTTTTATTTGAAATATCTTTGACAGGTTTGCCATTATAGTAAGGTACACCGTATTGGGGATCATTTTCATCTTTTTGATATAAATAAGATAAAGTTGCTTTAGTGGTATCATTGATTCCAAAAGTAATCGATGGTGCAATTCCCCAGCGCTGCATTTCTTCATCACGACCAGCATAGGTGTTTTGGTGCCCCATGACATTTAAGCGGAATGCTAAATTTTCATCTACAACTTTATTAAAGTCTCCTGTAAAACGCTTGTAGCTGTCTGAGCCAAACCCCAAAGTAACTTCATTACTATCGCGATTCTTTGGTGCTTTTGAGACTAGATTTACACCACCACTAATTTGTCCCACCCCATTTTCAACAGAGTTAGCACCTTTGATGATTTCAACGGCTTCATAATTGAATAAATCTGAACGGTTTGTTAATGCTGCATCACGCAAACCATCTACTGTGGTGTTATAAGTTGCCTCATAGCCACGTAAGTTGATCTTATCACCATAACCACCACCACCTTCACCAGCACCAAAACTAATGCCTGGCGTGGTTGCAAG
>WNDP01000067.1 GCA_009912575.1 Acinetobacter bereziniae | reverse complement strand
GTATTCAGGAAGTACAGGAGAAATATGAGCAAATCAATCAAGAGCGTCCAAACTTAGCGGTTGAAATTGATGGAATGGTCATTAAGGTAGATGATCTACAGCAACAACAAAAGTTAGGTTTTTTAAGTCGTGAGCCACGTTGGGCAACAGCCTATAAGTTTCCAGCTGTTGCAGCTTTGACAACAGTTGAAAATATTGATTGGCAAGTGGGACGAACAGGTACGTTAACGCCTGTAGCACGTTTAAATCCTGTAGCTGTGGGTGGGGTGACTGTTTCAAATGTGACTTTGCATAATATTGGCGAAATCCATCGTTTGGATGTTCGAATTGGCGATACAGTCAGTGTTTATCGTAGTGGTGATGTGATTCCCAAAGTCGAGAAAGTTTGGTTAGAGTTTCGTCCAGAAGATGTGGTTGAAGTACATTTACCTGAAAATTGTCCTGTATGTTCGTCACCTGTGGTGATGCCAGAAGGTGAGGCTTTAGCTCGATGTTCAGGGGGTTTGTATTGTTCAGCACAGCGTATTGAAGCTATTCGACATTTTGTTTCACGTAAAGCAATGGATATTGAAGGTCTAGGCGATCGCTGGGTGGAGTCGTTGCTTCATCTTGATTTATTGAAAAACGTTGCCGATATCTATCACTTGCATGAGCATCGTGAACAGCTATTGACCATAGAGAAAATGGGCGAAAAATCTGTTCAGAATTTACTGGATGCTATTGAAAACAGTAAGAAAACAACCTTGGCTGCATTTATCTATGCACTTGGAATTCGGGGCGTCGGTGAAACAACGGCCCGTATGCTTGCCAATACATTCCAAACTTTTGATGCAATTCGCCATGCAGATCTTGAAGCCTTGAAAAAGACACCTGATGTGGGAGGAATTACTGCTGAATGGATCGTCGATTTTTTCCAAGCCTCGCATAATCTTGAAGTCATTGATCGGTTACTGGCGGCTGGGATTCATTGGGATGCTCCAATAGCCCCAACACGTCAGCCTTTAAATGGAGAGAGTTGGGTGATTACTGGAACGCTAGCGACTATGGGGCGTGATGATGCGACTCAGATGCTTCAAGCTTTAGGCGCTCGTGTGAGTGGTAGTGTTTCAAGTAAAACCAAATGTGTGGTTGCTGGAGAAAAGGCGGGTTCCAAACTCGAAAAAGCAGAAAAATTGGGCATTCCAGTGCTGGATGAGCAAGCCTTTTTAGCGCTAATGGCTGATTATGGCCAAGCTTAAATATGCTTAAATAAATTTCTAAGCTATTGTAAAGATACATCCTGTGTGTCTTTACAATCATCTTTAAATCATGAAAAGGTGAATACTTAGAATGTGGAATATGAAGAGATTGGACATTATTTAATCTTGCAATAATCAGTTTCTTCATAAAGCTTGAAAACGTCATCTTTAAAATGATTTTAGATTGATCAAATATGAAACCTTGACCATGACATAAAAATAAATCTGTCAGACTTATATTTGTAACGCCAAGCTTTACATGAAAAATTTACATCACTTAAGTGAGGCGATGCTTATCCATAAAAAATGAATATTCATTTTTTATGGATACTTAAAAGTATTGAATCACATTTTGAATGGCGAAGAAGTCTCATATTATTTATATGATAATCATTCTTATTTATTAGAATTTTCTATTAAAAATAGTTTTAGATGAAAAATTACAATATTTAACAATAGTGATAGTGTATATAATAATCATTATCAATTGAAAAATAATTTGTTGAATATGAAACTTTTTTCCCAAACTCTTTTAGTTAATTCTATTGCGATCGCTCTTTTTGGCGGGGGTACTTTACAAACAGCTTTGGCAGATACCGAGGTTTCAACCTTACCAACAATCAAAGTTGCTGCTGAAAAACAACAAGAGGAAGCAACTTTTGCCAATGGTGCTTTGAAAAAAAATACCCAGTTAGGGCCATTGGGCAACAAGCAAATTATTGATACGCCATTTAGTATTAATAGCTATTCTGAGCAGTTGATTGAAAACCAACAAGCAAATACTGCGGGTGAAGTTTTAAAAAATGATGCCAGTGTAAGAACGACGACCAATCAAGGACATCTCAATGAAAACTTTAAAATCCGTGGTTTTGATGTCAATCATGAGGACTTAAATTATAACGGTTTTTATGGTGTAGCCCCTTATGGACGTATGCCAACTGAGTTTTTAGAATCTGTTTCAGTGCTTAAAGGGCCAAATGCATTGGTTGCAGGAGTTGCTCCTACAGGAAGCGTCGGGGGCATTATTATTGGTCATTCAAAACGTGCTGATAAAGAATTAACACGTGTTTCAGCTGCATATGAAGACGGAGGATATTATCAGTCGGGATTTGATGTATCACGTCGTTTTGGTCAAGAAAAAGAATTTGGACTACGTGTAAATGGTGCTTATGCAGATGGTGAGCATATCATTGATGGTATGAATGACCGTCAAGCACTGGGTTCAATTGCTGCAGATTACACTACAGATAAAGTCAAAATTAACTTAGATGCATATGCGGTAAAAGGAAATCGTAAGGGTGGCTCACCCGCCATGGTTGCCATGGGTGGAAAGGGAAGTGTTAATCAGGTTCTTGCAGCACCAAAAGGGGATTTAAACTATTTCTCAGACTTAAAAGGCAATACCAACAGTCAATTTGTGGGATTATCTGGTGAATATAAATTTACCCCTGATTTAAAAGCGTTTGCGGGTATTGGTTATGTTGAAAAATCATATGATGGGCATCTTTTTGGTACGCGTATGATCGTGAATAATGTCAATGGAAATGCTACATCTCAATATTATCGCGTAGGTTCAAAAGAACATAACACCGCAGCAAACTTTGGCTTTGAGGGGAAGTTTGATACAGGTTCTATTCAACATACATTAGGTTTGCGTGCAGATTATTTAACGCGTCAATATACCCAACATAAAGCAGCAACCAGTTCGAGTTTTACAACGAATTTATACCATCCATCCAATACTGGAAAGATGCCAACAACTTATCCTGAAATTGTGCCTTATGGTGATAATGAGTATGTGAGTTACACCTTAACTGACCAACTTTCAATGCTAGATGATAAGTTGCAACTCATTTTAGGTGCACGCTATCAAGATATTGATACAAAGAACTTAGTTAAAAAAACATCTTATAATTCAGATAAGCTTTCTCCAAGTTTGGGCATTGTGATTAAACCCTTTGGCGAGGATTTGTCTTTTTATGCAAGCTATGTTGAGGGTTTAGCGGAAGGTGTGACGATTTCTGAGCTTACCTATCCAACTGCAACCAATCAGGGAGATACGCTTGCACCATATCAAACTAAACAGTATGAATTAGGTGTCAAATATCAATGGGGTTCATGGTTAAACACTGTGGCCTTGTATCAAATTGAAAAGCCTGAGGTATATCAGGACACCATAACCAATCAGGTTAAAGATGATGCTGAAACTCGTTCACGTGGTATCGAATGGTCTTTCTCTGGAAATGTAACAGATGCATTATCTTTAATGGGGAGCTTGGCTTATATCGATGCGGAATACGTGAAATCTGGTAAAACAGCGATTCAGGGAAATAACGTCTATGGTGTTCCTGATTTTACTGCCTCTTTGGGACTTGATTATGCCATCCCTCAAATTGACGGTCTTAATCTAAACACGCGTGTGAGTTATGTGAGTGAACAATATTTGAATGAAGAGAACAGCTTAAAACTCCCTGATTATACAATTGTTGATTTAGGTGCACGTTATAAAACTAAACTTGGTGGAGTAAATACAACATTCCTTGCCAATGTTGATAACGTGACCAATAAAAAATATTGGGAGGGTGTCTTTAATTCAAATTACGCTTTGGTGGGTGGTGCTCGAACATATAAAGTTGGTGTAACCTTTGATTTCTAAGCCTAGCTGATGTTGAGCGTGATAAACAAAAAGCCTTTTTCATATATGAAAAGGCTTTTTGTTTTAAAGAATATGGTTATGGCTGAAATGTCGAAAGATACTAAATGTATTTTTTCACCACACCATCATCAAGCAATTGTTGAAAATGCTCCACTAAACTGGTTTCAATATCACGATAGTGGATACCTAAGTCTTTGATGCTTTTATCCGCATTAAAAAAGATCGGATAACCCATATTCTTTTCAATAAAGTCACGTGAATAACCAAATACAGGTCCGATAAATTTAAAAGCTTTTTTGGGAACTTGATTGCGCGGAAAAGGAAATTTTTGTCCAAAATTTTGACGTAAAATTTTTCCCATTTCCAAGAGACTGAGTGAGCCACCACTAATAATGTAGCGACCGGAAGCGTGTGGGTTAAACGCGGCTAAAATATGCGCATCAGCTACATCTCGAACATCAACAATACCATTCCACATAGGTGGAACACCAAATAGCGTCATTCCGTTGGCAAATTGTTCGAGGACTTCAACACTGCCTGACTGAGTATTCGCTGTTAGTGATGGTCCAAGCACTAAAGCTGGATTTACACAAATAAGCTCCCAGCGATCTTGTGCTTCTGCCATTTCCCAAGCTTTTCGTTCAGCCATGACTTTAGAGTAAGGGTAAGGTTGATGGGTGGTTGAACTGGTTGTGTTCCAATGGGACTCATCAAACTGATTGTGTTCAGTTTTTAATATATCGATTGCATCACCATAGGTTGAAGCAATACTTGACGTCACAATAACACGTTTTACAGAATCTGTTTTATTGACACTATTGAGGACATTTTCTGTTCCTAAAATTGCAGGCTCAATAATATCTTTAATGGCATCTTTATAGTTGGTCACTACAAATGGTGATGCCATATGCTATACAACTTCACAACCTTGCATCGCCTCATCAAAAGAACCTTTTTCGAGCAGATTGGCTTTGAAAAACTTTAGTGTTCCTGTGGTTTGCTGTGCTATTTTTTCAAGATGGGCAAAGCTTTGCTTTTTATTTAAATCCCGTACAGTTGCGTGAACGGTATAACCTTGCTCCAATAGCTTTTGAATCACCCAACTGGCAATATAGCCTGTTGCACCTGTGACCAAAATCGGGGCTGAAATATTTCCCTGAACCATTATTTTTTCCTTCTAATTTTTAATATTCAATATCATAAATATTAAGGCGAATGTTGTCTTGAAATATTAGCATTAAAAAAATTAAAAAAGTGATCGCTTGCGTTTAGCGATTAAAATTTAATAGAAAACAAAATCATGATGGCAAATAAGAAGCATTTTTAATGGTTACAAAATAAATCATTGTCATTTTTAGCGATAAATCGCCATCAAAAGTATGGTGAATTATTGCAAGAGGTTATTTTATATATAGAAAATTACTTATTTGAATTGCAAATGCGTATGTTTCTCATTTTAATTTTATAAAAATCATAAACTTACACATTTTGTCTTTTGCAAATTTTATAAAATTTGTCCATACTATTGCAAAAGAATGTGGAGTAATTGAAATGCGTGGCAATCCAGAAGTCGTAGACTATCTAAATATGTTGATCGGTGGCGAACTGGCTGCTCGTGATCAATATCTGATTCATTCTCGTATGTACGAGGATTGGGGCTTAAGCAAAATTTATGAGCGTATCGATCATGAAATGCAAGAAGAAGCTTCACATGCTGATGCTTTAATTCGCCGTGTACTTTTCCTTGAAGGTACACCGAATATGAATCGAGATGATATCGTCACTGGTGAAGATGTAGTGACTTGCTTAAAAGCAGATTTGGCGTTGGAATATCATGTGCGTGAAAAACTTGCACAAGGTGTAAAACTTTGTGAAGAACAAGGTGACTACGTTACCCGTGATATGCTTCGTCAGCAAATGAATGACACAGAAGAAGACCATACATATTGGTTAGAAAAACAATTGCGTTTGATCGAATTGATTGGTTTACAAAACTATATTCAGTCGCAAATGTAAGATCTGCTAAATGAGATCAAAAAGCCTTTAGATTTTTATCATCTAAAGGCTTTTTTATTGGTGTCGAGCATTTCAACACCAAGCAAGCTCAATCATTTGTTCGATGTTTAAGTGCTGATTAAATAGCACGCCATCATAGCTAAGGCTTTATACAATTATTTTTTTGAAAATTTTTGGATATCAGCAAGCACTTGATTTGCATGCGTTTGAGTATTTACACTGCTGTAGTGATACACAATTGAGCCTTGAGGATCAATTAAGAAAGTTTCTCTTTTTGCGATTTTGGTAATTCCGAGATTACGCACAATCCCAAACTGATTCGCCAATTGGTGATTAGTATCCGCAAGAATCGGGAAATTCAGTCCCAATTTTTCTGAAAATTTTTGATGAGATTTTACATCATCCAAACTTACACCAAGCACTACAGCATTATTCTTAATGAATTGTGGATAGAGTGATTTGAATTGATTGGCTTCTTGGGTACAACCAGGTGAATCATCCTTTGGATAAAAGTACAGAACGACCCATTTACCTTTATATTGACTCAGTTCATGCCATTTTGAATTTTGATCTTGTAGTTTAAAACTGGGCGCAGGTTTTCCAACCCATTGTCGTTCTGATTCATAAGAAGAAAAAATTGAATTTTCAGCATGACTGACCCGATTCAACATCAACAGGGTAGAAATAGAAAGTAACCCTATACCCAATATTTTAAGTGATTTCATTGTATATCCTTTGCTACGTTGAGCCTGAATACATACTAACAAAGTTTAGCTGCACAGCGCGTGGAGAAATGTTGGCTTTTATTTGAAATGCCTTTATGATTTTTAATGTTGTATTTCACCAAGAGAAAAATATAGATGTCGGTGCAGTACTCATTCAATTGAAAATGGATAAGAAAGATGATGTGAGGGCATGGCAGGAAATATTACATCACAGACAAGCTGAGGCAATACAAACACTTGTCGCTGAGGGTGTGGATGTAGAATCATGGTTTCATGTGGAACTGGATGGTCTTGACTATTTGATAGCTTATACTCGTGCCGATGATATTTCTAAAGCGCATGAAATTTCGAGAAATAGTCAATTTGCAATAGATCACATCCATCAACAATTTAAAAGTACATGGGCAAAAGTGATTCCGGCAAGCTTATTGGTTGATTTAGATGTTAAGCAACAATAACTAAAAAAAGCCACATTAAAGTTTTAATTTTTAAATACTAATTTTGGGTTTTTAGTGAGGTCTGTTGTTCTATTATTTTAAGCATGCTCTAATCAATGCTTCTGATTATTTTTAACAGTGATTTGAATTGAATCGACGTATTTTGCTGATTACTGGTTGGGGCGGTGGAACAAAGCTGCTCATGGCATTACAACAACACTTAGAACAGCAAGGTCATGCCGTTGAGCTGATTAATATTTTTAATGCTTTGGATCAACAAGTCTTGCAACACTATATTGAAAAGGCTCAATCCTTTGATGTGATTTGTGGTTGGTCTTTAGGTGGGCAATTGGCAACTTTGTTGGTCGACCAAATCGAAAAACAATATCAGCAAAAGAAGATATTGATCACAATGGCTTCAAATCCATGTTTTGTCGCAAATGCTGATTGGCAAACGGCAATGCATCAAACTACATTTCAAAACTTCAAACAATCCTTTGTAGATGATGCAATTGCAACACTGAAAAAATTTGGTTTTATGGTGTGTCAGGGCAGCGAAACCAGCAAAGCAGATTTTGCTAAATTGCAAAGTTTGATTCAGCCACAAAATTTAGAATTATTAAAACAGGGTTTGTTGTGCTTAGAGCAATTAAATAATGTTGATATCTTAAAAAATTATACTGGAAAGCAATATCACTTGTTTGCAGAGCAAGATTTTTTAGTTAGTTACAAAGTCTTTGAAAATTTCCAGAAATTCGATGCAAAATTTTTGGATGTTGAGCTATTTACAGGTTCACATGGGCTTCCAGTTTTTAAATTTGAGTTGGTTTCTGACAAAACCTGCCAATATTTACAAAAAATAGAATAAATCATTGGACGAGTGGTAAATCTCGCAATTTATTTTTATTCCCTGTAGGTTTAACATCGCTACACTGTTTTTGCTGTAACTGCTTTACCTATGGACACTGGAGTAAATGGATGACCGATTTAAACAACCCAGCGAACGAATTGGTCGCAGATGATCTAAGGTTTGATCGTGAACATCTTTGGCATCCTTATACGTCTATGACTCAACCTTTACCCAGTTTTAAGGTCAAAAAGGCATATGCTGCAACGATTGAACTAGAAGATGGTCGTCAACTCATCGATGGTATGTCTTCATGGTGGTGTGCGATTCATGGTTATAACCATCCTGAATTAAATCAAGCTGTCACTGATCAACTTCAAAATATGTCACATATTATGTTTGGCGGATTTACTCATGAACCAGCGATACAATTGGGAAAGTTGTTGCTTGAAATCACTCCGCCAAGTCTCGATAAAATTTTCTTTGCAGATTCTGGTTCTGTTGCAGTTGAAGTCGCACTAAAAATGGCAGTGCAATATTGGTCTGCTCAAGGCAACAGTCAGAAAACCAATTTTGTCACCCCCCGCTCTGGTTATCATGGTGATACGTGGAATGCGATGTCTGTTTGCGATCCAGTAACAGGTATGCATCAAATTTTTGGATCAAGTTTACCCAACCGCTTTTTTGTTCCTGCACCCAAAGTTGGTTTTTATGAAGAATGGGATCAACAAGATATCGCCGTGCTTGAAGAAACTTTGACAGTACATCATGCGAGTATTGCTGCTTTGATTCTTGAGCCGATTGTTCAAAGTGCGGGTGGGATGCGTTTTTATCATCCCGAATATTTACGTCAAGCCAAATTACTTTGTGAACAATTTAATGTACTGTTAATTTTTGATGAAATTGCAACTGGCTTTGGTCGCACTGGAAAATTATTTGCATGGGAACATTCGCAAGTCGAACCTGACATCATGTGTATAGGTAAAGGTTTGACGGGTGGATATATGACGCTTTCAGCGACGATTACTTCAAAACAAGTTGCAGAAACGATTAGTCAGGGAGAGGCTGGAGTATTTATGCATGGCCCTACCTTTATGGCAAATCCTTTAGCCTGTGCTGTGGCGGTAAAAAGCACTGCATTACTCATCAATCAAGATTGGCAAAAGAATATTCAACGTATTGAAACTCAGCTTAACCGCCATTTGACACCATTACACTCATTCAAACATGTTGCTGATGTCCGTGTATTAGGAGCAATCGGTGTGGTTGAACTCACTGTTAATGTGGATATGAAAACCTTACAACAAGAATTTGTACGTCGTGGTATTTGGGTTCGCCCTTTTGGTAAATTGGTTTATGTGATGCCGCCTTATGTGATTACGGAAAATGAGCTTCACAATTTACTCACGCAGTTGGTTGAAGTTGTCAGCGGTATGGAGCAAAACATATGAGTCTGACCAATACCTTAGTTGAACACTATGCCAAACAATTGGATGGGTTAAAGCAACAAGGAAACTTTCGACAATTTAGTTCAAATATCCAGCAAGGTCGTGAGATATATATCAATGATCAGCGAATGCTAAATTTCACTTCAAATGATTATTTAGGCTTGGCGTCAGACCTTGAACTAAGAACGCAATTCTTTGATGAAACGCCAAATGCTCAGCGTCGAATGAGCTCTTCATCTTCACGTTTATTGACTGGGCATTTTCCAGAATATGAATTGCTAGAAGAAAGTTTAACTCAAGCTTTTAAAGGTCGTGCTGCGTTGCTGTTTAACAGTGGCTATCATATGAATATTGGCATTTTGCCTGCTCTTGCTGACAGTAAAACACTGATTCTTGCTGATAAATTAATTCATGCCAGTATGATTGACGGAATTCGTCTGTCATCTGCAAAATATGTGCGCTATCGGCATAATGATCTAGAACATTTGGCTCAATTGTTGATTAAATATCATGAAGATGAGGCTTTTGAGCGGATTATTGTGGTGACTGAATCCATTTTTAGTATGGATGGTGACGAAACAGACTTAACGAAATTGGTTGAGATTAAAAAGCAGTTTTACAAAGTCATGTTATATGTAGATGAAGCACATGCAATCGGTGTTCGTGGTGAGCAAGGTTTAGGCTGTGCTGAGCAATATCAAGTGATCGAAGAGATTGATTTTTTAGTCGGAACCTTCGGTAAAGCAATTGCATCTGTTGGTGGCTATTTAATTTGTCACCCTGTAATTCGAGAGTTCTTGATTAACGCAATGCGTCCTTTGATTTTTAGTACAGCCCAACCCCCGGTTTGTATGGCTTGGACAAATTTTATTTTGCAGAAAGTTTTAGGCTTAGGTCAATTGCGCCAACATTTACACAATACCAGTGAGTACTTACAACAGGCTGTACAAGTAAAAGGCTTTGATTGTCCGTCCACTTCACATATTGTTCCAGTGATTATTGGCGACTCAAATCAAACAGTGACAAAGGCAAAAACTTTACAAGAGGCAGGGTTTTATATCATGCCTGTACGTCCACTGACTGTTCCACAGCATGGCTCCCGTCTACGTATTTCTTTAACTGCTCAAATATCTCAAGCTGACCTTGATCAGTTGATTCCCCTATTATGAGCAGAACGTATTGTGAGCAGAAAGTGAAATCATTAAAACTTGATAAATCACAGATTGCCTTACGCTTCGCGCAGGCAGGGCAAAGTTATCCAGAGCAAGCAATCGTGCAAAGAAAAATTGCTCAGCGTTTGTTTGATCTAATCGCTCAATATGGTGTTGGTCAGTATGACAAAGTATTTGAAATTGGTTGTGGTTCAGGAAATCTAACCCAGCTTTTAATGCAAAAACTCAATATCAAAGATCTGATTTTAAATGATCTCTATGAAGATGTTCAGCAGCATTTTAACTTTAATGTAATAAGCAACCCTCAGGTAAACTGGTTAATTGGGGATATTGAACAACTTGAGTTTCCACAAAACTTGAACTTGGTTGCTTCAAGCTCCGCCCTACAGTGGATAAATGATTTAGATGCGATTTTTAAACAGGCGTTTCATCATTTAACAGCACATGCTGAGTTGTGTTTTTCGAGTTTTGGTCAAGATAATTTACGTGAAATTAAAAGTTTAACTGGGCAGGGCTTAAGTTACTTATCTCTTGAAAATCTTCAAGATAAATTGCAACACAATGGTTTTGAAATATTGCATATATCTGAACAGGTAGAACAGTTATCTTTTGCACACCCTAAACAAGTTTTACAACATTTAAAAGCCACAGGTGTGACGGCAACGGCTTCTTCTTTCCGCTGGACAAAGCAAAGCCTGATGGATTTTTATCAGAATTATCAACAATTTTCATATCTTGATGAGCCAGGCAGAGCAATGTATCACCTGACTTATCATCCTATTTATTGTATAGCGCGGAGACAGCCATGACGGGATCAGTTTACTTTATTAGTGGAATAGATACTGGTATTGGTAAAACGTATACGACTGGATATTTAGCCAAATTGTGGAATGCGCAAGGGCGCAAAACCATTACTCAAAAGTTGATTCAGACTGGCAATACAGAGATATCGGAAGATATTCAACAGCATCGTGAAATTATGGGAATGGGCTGGTTTCCTGAAGATGAGAGCAAACTGACCATGCCTGAAATTTTTACCTATCCTGCATCACCACATTTGGCCAGTAAAATTGATGGGCGTGAAGTCGATTTCCAAAAAATTGAATCTGCAACGCAACAACTAGCACAAAAGTATGAGGCTGTATTGTTGGAAGGTGCAGGTGGTTTAATGGTGCCACTAACTTCAGAGCTTTTGACGATTGATTATGTTGCTCAGAAAAAACTGCCGGTGATTTTAGTGAGTTCTGGTCGTTTGGGAAGTATTAATCATACAATTTTAAGTTTGGAAGCTTTAAAAAGCCGCGGATTAGAGTTATATGCTTTTGCTTATAACTTAAAGGATGAATCACAAGATCAATGTATTTCAAAAGATACCGCTGAGTATTTAAAGACATATCTAGCGAAACATTTTCCGAACAGTATTTGGATGGATATTCCAGTACTCTTTTAATGTAAACTTTTATGCACATATAGGTCTAGATGATTTCAAAATGAAGAGATGTCTTTTCAATCATCAAACTTATACTGTTGTGTAGAAATGATTTTTTATGACGATAAAATTTACAGCATTCCTCCCTTCAAGATCGGTTGTCTAAATATATCCGTCTAAGCGGATCTGATCTTGAACAGCAATAAAATATTAAATGAGATCCACACAAGTAAATACTTTTAAACGTGTTGTGGTGAATCATAACGATGTAAATGTAAATTGTGCAGCGGAGAGTTCTAATGAGTTTTAAAATTCAAATTGAATTGTTCAACGAGTTTGAAATGACTTCTCTTGATTTTGAGAGTAGTGCTGCTACTCAGATTTTGAGTCGCTTTGATCATATTGATTGGGCGCAACAAGTACGATGGGGCTTGTTAGAAGAGCATCAAGGTGATTTTCCCTATTTTAAAATTGAGCAGGTACATACTGGGCGTAAAGTTGCAGGAATTTTTATTGCCTATAGCCCAAATGAATACAACTTTGGTGTTCATGCTGAACTTTATCAAAAACAACAAAAGTCGCATTTATTTGGATTATTCAAATCTGAAGCCATGCCGAGTTTTGACAATGACGATGTACCATTTGAGGTGTTCCGAGATTGTTTGGACAAATTTCTGCGTGGAAATGACGCAGAGGTTGAACGCTTACTGAATACGAAATATAAAGGCTATGGTCATACAGATGCATTTAGTCGATAATTGATTGAACATTAAATCTTAACGAAAAAATTAACTAAAACTGTGTTTCTGTTTGATAATCAATAATATTTTAAAAATTTCCTAATCGCTTCTTATGGTTGTTACATAAAGCATAAAGTTATAACAAATTAGTCTTTTTAAAAAATCAAAAGTCATTTATATTCCGTATCAGTAGCGTAATTTATATCCAATAGACGCTGTGTAATAAAATAAACGGAAAATAATCAAGAGGTGAGCCATGTCAGGATGGTATGAAATTAGTCAAGCAAAAGATGGGCAATACCGCTTTGTATTGAAAGCAGGAAATGGAGAAATTATCCTCACCAGCGAATTGTATAAAGCAAAAGCTTCAGCGCAAAACGGTATTGCTTCTGTACAAAAAAATAGCCCTGATGATGCACGTTATGATCGTCTAGAAGCAAAAAATGGTAAACCTTATTTCAACTTAAAAGCTGCAAATCACCAAATTATTGGAACCAGTCAATTTTATTCAGGCGATGCGGCACGAGATAATGGTATCGAATCTGTAAAGAAAAATGGACCTTCAGAAAAAATTAAAGACCTCACCGAACAAGCTTAAAATTTAGAACTTCACTTTTATATCCCAAAAAAGCATGTCATCGACATGCTTTTTTATTTTGTAGTGATCATTAAGAAGCTTAAACTTGAGATTTTAAGACCGATGTTGACTTAAACAGAATCAGTGAACGCATTATTGTTTGAATTATTAAGTTTATGATTACAATTCTGACATTATTGAACGGGTGTATTTCAATAAAACTCATTTTAAAAATTACATTGTTGTAATACTTGTTAGTATAACTTTATTGACTTTTTATCATAAATTTTCATGATTATTTTTAAGTATTTTTACATTCTAAATATGTTATGGTCGATTTATTATCAAATCAGTAAAATAATATTGATTTGATATTATTGAGTTTTGATAAATAATTTTCGGTGATGTAATTTGATTTTGTAATCAACTGATTATCGTGAAAGATGTGAAGGAAAAGTAGCTTGTTTAAGTATTCTTAATACCTTGATGATTCAAAGTCATCATTTTGTGTAGATGTATAAGGATAATATGATGTGTTCCATAAAATAATCATAATGGAATAATCAAAAGGGATATGTTTGATTTAGATTCAGCAGTCACTTAAATAAACACTATTATAATTCACATAATATTTATTAAGTGTTAAATTGATCACAAATAAGTGAGGTTTCTCGATGAAAATAGAAATCGCTGGTAATTCAAAAATTGCTGCTGAGGTTATTTCCCAAATTCAAATATGGGATGCTGCTGTTGTAGATAATAGCATTGAACACCTCTTAGATCAATGTGCACACGATGTGAGTATGTTTGACGTCAGTTCTCAAATGGAGGGCGTGCAAGCCTATAAACTGGAATGGGAAAAATTTAGCCATTATTTTAGCGAGCATATACAGATTGTACGTCGTAATATGAAAATATATGCATCAAATGATTTGGCTATATTGCATTGTCATTCGAAAGTAGAGAACTCAGCACTCAAAGAAAAGCTACAAATGCCGTGGTGTCGAACGACATTATGTCTACAGAAAAAAGATGGGCAATGGTTAGTGGTACATCAGCATATTTCAATGCCAATAGATATGTCGACGGGCAAAGTGATTATGTTAAAAGATAAAGCGAAATTGAGATTAGTTGTCTAAGTGATTAAGATCAGGTCGCCCTTTTGAGGGCGTAGATTTTAAGTAAGATCAGTTTTGCTTTAAATACTGCAAAGAATGTTGGGATCTTTATGGTTTTCACTTGAATCAAAGATCAAGTTTTGAAAAAATCATGAAAATAATCTCAAAATGTGAAAAATAATGCCAAATTCATTATTTGCAAAATATGGTTGGTTAAAACCACTTGCCCCTCGTAATCCACATGAACCTCATCGTGTGGCAACATCTTTAGAACTGTTATTTGATTTGATTTTTGTCGTTGCTATTGCAACAGCTGGGCAGCAATTACATCACAGTATAATTGAAAATCATTTAGCGCATGGCTTATTGCTCTATTTCATGGTGTTTTTTGCACTGTGGTGGGCATGGATGAATTTTAGTTGGTTTGCCTCGGCTTATGACAATGATGATGTGTTTTATCGCATCATGACCTTTGTTCAAATTATCGGTTCTTTGGTTATGGCCGTTGGGATTCCGAGTGCTTTTCACCAACAAGATTTTGATGTGATCATTATTGGCTATGTGATCATGCGTCTTGGGCTTGTGACACAATGGTTTCGTGTTGCTAAAAATGATCCTGAGCGTAAGCAAACGGCTTTGAGATATGCTTTTGGTATTATCCTTGTACAAATTGGTTGGTTACTTTTTCATTTTTCTCCAATTAATTTTACCATTTATTTATTTGTACTTTTAGTTGTTGCAGAGTTGAGTGTGCCTATCTTTGCGGAAGCACATAACATGACACCGTGGCATTCGCATCATATTTCGGAACGATATGCACTGCTGACCATCATTGTGCTTGGTGAGTCTATTATTGGTTGTTTTTCCGCGATTTCTGATGCGTTAAACAATCAGTTATTGAGTCAAGAACTGATCTTTTTAACCATAGGCGGTTTACTGATCATGTTTACGATGTGGTGGGCGTATTTTGATCATGAGGTTGCTGAACGATTAAATAGCCGCAAGCGTGCATTTTCATGGGGCTATGGTCACTTTTTTATTTTTGTGAGTATTGCTGCGCTAGGTGCAGGCTTGGCTGCTGCTGTTGATGTTGTCACCCATAAAGCTGAAATTGTGACATATTTTATTGCGATTTCTTTAATTGTGTATAGTGCGAGCCTTTGGCTTCTACATGAGATTCACCATCTCTCTGGCATAAAGAAATGGTTTTATCCGATTACAGCAGCGATTGTATTGTGTATTCCTATGTTGTTAAGTCATATTGGTTATGCAGTATTTGCAATCGCAATTGTTTATGCACTACGTCTGATTTTTTCAAAATGTTATTTAGCGAGATAACAAAAACTTAGCAATAGGATGCTGTAAATGGGGTTTCATGATTTTTATCGAATGAGTTCACATGCTGTCATTCTAAATGAACAGCACCAAGTTCTTTTATTGAAAGCAACCTATGCAGGCTGTGCTTGGGGGTTGCCAGGCGGAGGCTTGGACGAAGGTGAAACCGTACATGAAACATTAATTCGCGAATGCCAAGAAGAGTTAGGTTGTAATGTGCAGATCGACTACTTATCGGGGATTTACTATCATCCAACAGTGAACTCTCACGCATTTATTTTTAGATGTACATTGCCAAGTGGTCAACAGATCAGTTTAAGTGATGAGCATTCGGAGTATCAATGGTTTGACTTTGAGCAGCTTTCTCCTGTTCAAAAAATACGTGTAGAAGATTGTTTGAGTTTTGAGGGGCAAGTAATCAGTCGCTCTTTTTAAAGTATGGCGTCTTTTTCTGAAGCAATAAAATAAAGAAAAAAAGACAATAAAAAACAGGTCATGATGACCTGTTTTTTATTGGTTTGCTGATTGGATTATTTATTTGGTAATGCATAAGCGACAATAGAGTCACCCATTTTAGTACCAAATGAACCATGTCCACCGGCCATAATCACAACATATTGCTTACCGTTGCTTTCATAAGTCATTGGTGTCGCTTGTCCGCCCGCTGGTAAACGACCTTTCCACAATTCATCACCATTGGTGACATTGATTGCACGAATATAATCGTCTTGCGTTGCGCCAATGAACATAACATTACCCGCTGTTGAAATAGAGCCACCTAACATTGGTACACCCATTTTGAACGGTGGTAGTGGAATGCCCGGCATACTGTCACGGATGGTCCCAATACGACGTTTCCATGCGACATCATGTGTTTTTAAATCTACACCAGCAACATAACCCCATGCAGGTTGTTTACATGGCAAGCCAAATGGTGAAAGGAAAGCACTGATTTCAACACCATAAGGAACACCATACATTGGTTGAACACCCGCTTCTGTACCTGCACCTTTCGCTGTTTGCTTACGGTTAGGATCAGCTGGAATCAATTTGCTGACAAATGGTAAGCCAATTGGATTCATCACAGCAATTTGACGATCAGGGTTAAGCGATAAACCACCCCATTCAAATACACCTAAATTACCAGGGAAAACTAAAGTGCCATTTTCTGAAGGCGGTGTATAAATGCCGTCATAATTTAAACGATGAAACGAAACACGACAGATTAATTGGTCAAACATGGTTGCGCCCCACATTTGTTTATCAGTCAATTTATCTTTTGGTGCTAAGTTAAAGTCTGAGAATGGTTGAGTTGGCGAGTAAAACTCACCTTTGGTTTGTGGACCACGTTTTACGGTTTGCGGTACTGGACGTTCATTAATCGGAACGATTGCTTGACCATTGCGACGGTCTAAAACAAAGGCATTCCCAGTTTTGGTCAACACATAGATGGCAGGTACAGTTTGTCCTGCTTTGTCTTTGATATCGGCCAATGTCGGTTGAGAGGGTACATCCATATCCCATAAATCATGGTGTGTCGTTTGGAAGTTCCAGACCAACTTACCCGTCGTTGCGTTCAATGCTAACATTGAGTTTGCATAACGTTCATGCAGTTTTGTACGGTTACCGCCCCAGATATCTGGTGTACCTACACCTGTTGGGACATAAACCATATCAAGTTTTGCATCATAGGCGAGTGGCGCCCATGCATTTGGTGAGTTGTTGACATATTTTTGACCTGGTCCCGGAATCTGGTTTGGATTTTCAGCACCTGTGTCAAATACCCAAAGCAAAGCACCTGTATTCACGTCATAACCACGAATCACACCCGATGGCTCTTGAGTAGAATAGTTATCTGTTGTTGAACCACCAATAATAATGGTTGTACCTGTAACAACGGGTGGGGAAGTTGGAATATAGCCACCCGGATAAGGGAACGGCATATCTTTTTGCAAATCAACTTCACCGTTGTGACCAAAGTCAGAACAAGCCTTACCCGTATCTGCATTCACTGCAACAATACGACCATCGTTTACAGGTAAAATCACTTTACGTGGACATTCTGTAGACGACGATTTTTTTGCTTGCAGGCTTGTTGCGAAACCTACAGTGTTATTTGCATCGTAGTAAGAAACACCACGACAGGTTAAGTGTTGGAAAGTATTATCTGATTTAAGTTTTGGATCAAATACCCACTTTTCTTTACCTGTAGAGGGATCAAGCGAAACCAATTTTTGGTGAGTCGTACACAAATACATGTTATTGCCGATTTTAATCGGAGTAACCTGATTGGTTGTTTCACCAGAGTCATTCTCGGTTTTTGACTCGCCTGTATGATAAGTCCATGCAACTTGCAGGTCTTTCACGTTGTCCGAGTTAATTTGGTTCAATGGAGAATAACGTAAACCTGATTGAGTGCGCCCATATGCAGGCCAATCCGCATCAGCGATTCCATCAATTGGAGCAGGAGTTGGTTGTTTTGCAGATAATGTCCCACGAATTTCTTGTGGATCATTAAAGATCGAATATGCCATAACAGCAATAGTGATTGCCAAAGTACCAGAAAGTGCAATTTTAGCGCTTTTGGCATCGAAACCACGTGTTACTGTTGGAATAAGCAACCATAAACCAAACACGCCTAAAATGTCTAAACGAGGTGCAAGCGCGAAAAAGTCAGAGCCGACCTCCCAAAGCCCCCATACCACAGTACCGAGTACCAATGCGGCGTAGACATATAAAGCAGAACTGCTTAACTTACGTAATAAAATTGCTGTTGCAATGAAAAGTATGCCTGCAATGATGTAGTACCAAGACCCACCAAGTGCTGCAAGCCATACGCCACCAATAAAGAGGACTAAACCAAATACAATTGCAATCGCAATGGTAAATGTTCTAAATCCTGAAGATGGAGTTTGCATATTGACCACCTATCTATTTAATTAATTTTGAATGCTTGATCATTCCCATAAGGTTTGATGAAGCACAGAGCTTAAAAAACTAGACTTTAAATATTTTAATGCCTTGGGAGAACATATAAGCGGGCATCAAAATATTTATCGTCTACAAACTAAAATGCAGTTTGTAATTTAATGCCGCCAACCCACGCATTTTCGCCATTTTTATATGCGCCAACATGACGGATATATTGCACATTAGGGCGAATGGTCAGCCAGTTGGTGGCATGCACACCATAGTAAACTTCGGTGTTATATTCTTCGTCTTGTTGACGAATTTGAATGTCATTGACATCAGAATTGATGCTAATCCGTGAAAAGCCGATGGCGATATCATCTTGAGGACGCACATCAAATGGACCTTTATAGACCAGTCCAATATTTTGCATATTGTCTACAGTATTGGTGGTTGAGTCATGCAAGGTTAAATTCACGAAACCTGTCAAACCACGGTTTACATCACCTTGATGTGTAGTGAATTGTTGTTTTGCAACGACCCATCCGCCTTGTTTGTGATCGGTTTTATTTGGATTTTTGATGGTTTGCGCATCGACTGTGCTGTAGTAATAGCCTAAACGATATTCACCGGGTAAATTGGTACTACTTAGCTTAGGTTGCCAAACCACTTCCGCAGGAATGATTGCACCATGTGAACCATCTGTACTGAGGTTAAAGCCTTTTCCACGCTTTAAATTTTCTGGATTGTATTCATAAGCACCAATCTGCGCATAGAGTTCAGGGTTCAGATTGTATTTTGCTCGAATTGCCCATTGGCTGACAGGCCAGTTGTACCATTGATCGCCAACCCAGTTACCAACTTGAGAACCACAGAGCGCGAGGTTTTGAAAATCGCAGTCAAAACTGTTAAAATCTTCGCCTTCGCCAAAACGGCCGACTTTGATATCTAATTTTTGATCAAAGAATTTTTTCTTGATCCAGAAATCTGTTAGGCGCCAAGTTTGGCCACGTCCCCAAACTTCTTGGGTCGAGCTGAGTTGTTCTGCAAGTGCATCAGAGGTTTGTGAAAGTGAACGACCATTACGTTCAGTGATGGTGATTTGAGCTTCAGTATCTTTCCAACCCAACACTTTTTCTAAATTGATATGCGTACCAATTGCAAATTGATCTGCATATTCAGTGCCGTGACTTGAGTGATTCTCAGAATCTAATAATGTGGCCAATTCGCCCGTATAGCCAAAACTAAAGTCATAACCTTTTTGTTGCAACTCGGTTCGTTTTCCGTTCCAGTCGCCTAACATCCATGGACTTTGCGGGTCAAAAGCCTCAGCTGCTTGCGTAGTTTGAAAACAACATAAAGATAAAAGGCTGATTGCCCCATAAAAGTAACCTTTAGATTTATTCATATTTGGTGACCTTGATAACACTTTGTAACTAATTATTTATAATACTTTCATATTTGTATAAAAATCTATTAATTTTGACTTTTAATTGTAATTTGTGTAAGTGATTTATCGTATTGTGATAATTAATAATAAACACATAATTAAATTAAGGGTATTTGATAGGTTAATTTATTTACTTGTTTTTAATGGGCTAAATTTACTGATTGTTTGTTTGGATGGCGGGCTGAAAAACAAATTTGAACATTTCGGGGAATGGAGGCAATTAAGAAAAATGGAGCATCAGCAACATGCCTGTGTAATCAATTGAATTTAAGATTACACAGGATGCTATGGTTACAATTTATACAAAATGTAAAGAAAATAACTGAATTGTAATTTTATTTAACTTGAATGGTGTCGTATTAAATGCTTAATCACCATTTACCTTCGTCTAAAGCTTGACCAATATAATGGTATTGCATTTGCGATCTCGAAAATTTAATCGGACAGGCCAGTTGTGCTTCCGTTTGATCTGAATTGGCTTTGAGCGGTACATTGACTACCCAACCTCGTTCTTTGGAAATTTTAGAGTTTAATGCTTCATCTAGATTCAAAACAGGCTCTACGCAAACATCAAGTTGCTGAAATAAATTGTTCCATTCGACCAATGTTTGAGTTTTAATTTTTTCTCGAATTGCCTGTTTGACCATTTTACGGTCTTCAGGATCAAAAGATGCACCTTTTTCTAGAAGGATCGGAAGTTCCAGTGCTGTTGCTAAGCCTGTCATGAATTGAGGTTCTAGACTGCCTATTGATAAATAACGACCCTCTGCGGTTTCATAATAATCATAGAATGTACCACCATTCAGTTGTTCTGATTCGGGATGCTGATGTTGACCACCGGCTAAGCTGGCTGCAGCAGCCATATTGTTGAGCCCGACCACGCAATCAGTCATAGAGATATCAATGTATTGTCCCATCTGACTATTCTGACGTTCAACCACAGCCGCAAGAATTCCAATCACGGCATGCAATGAGCCGCCTGCAACATCGGCAATTTGAATCCCCATTGGTGGTGGACCACTGTCTTGACGACCACAATGCCCAGCTATTCCAGACAGTGCAATATAGTTAATATCATGCCCAGCCTTATCTTTATACGAGCCTGATTGACCATAACCCGTGATGGAGCAGTAAATCAGACGAGGATTAATTTCAGACAGGGTTTGATAGTCTAAACCTAAACGCTGCATTACTCCGGGTCGGAATTGTTCAACGACAATATCAAATTCAGAAATTTTTTGTTTGACCAGCGCTATACTGGCAGGATCTTTTAAATCTAAGGTGACAGACTGTTTGTTTCGGTTAAGATAACTATGTGATGTTGCTTGTCCATTTGCATAGGGAGGAAATAATCGAACCAGATCTGGACGAGTGGGTGATTCAATATGGATCACTTCTGCACCTAAGTCGGCAAGGTATAAAGTTGCGAATGGACCGGGTAATAAAGTCGAAAAATCGAGTACTTTCAATCCCTTTAAAGCGCTTGTCATAATTGTTTTTACCAATATAGTGTTGATTTTACATCCATAATAGAAATATAAAATTAACAAAACAATGTCATGTTCAGCCATTTACCTTGATCATTTCGGCAATTTATGATGTAAAAAGGTGATCTACACTGTTGTAAATCGCCAATAAAACATTTTTTAGCGTCATTTAGGTCAATTGTTAGTGAACATCAAAGAGAGTGAAGGATTTACCATGAGTCGTGATACGATCAGTATCCATTTTGTGAATGCAGCCTTAACCGGTGTAAAACGTTTAGGAATGGACGTTGATACTTTACTTTCACATGTTGGCATCGAAGCAGAATTATTGCGTCAGCCAAAAGCACGTATTTCGCCAGAGCAATATACTCGCTTTGTGAAAATGTTGTGGATGGTCACCCAAGATGAACATGTTGGATTCGATATCCAGCCACGCCGTCTTGGATCTTTTGCCATCATGTGCCAATTGATCATCCATGCAAAAACACTGGGTGACGCTTTAGAATTATCATCGCAGTTCTATAAATTATTTGGCGATGAATTGTCTGTTGCAGTCGAACGAGATAAACATGAAGCGCGTTTGGTTCCTCTGATTCCAAAAACGATGGATCCTGACCACTTCATTACTGAAAGTATGCTGATGATTTGGCATGGTTTGGCATCTTGGTTAATTGAACGTCGTATTCCTTTGGAGCGTGTACATTTTGGCTACCCACGCCCAAATCATGCAGATGAATACGATGCTTTGTTCTTTGCCCCTGTTATGCAGTTCGACATGCCTCGCACAGAAATTACCTTTGCTGCCGACTATTTAGACCTGCCAATTCGACAAGATGAGGCGAGTTTAGAAGAATTCTTAAAAGCTGCACCTGCACAACTTTTGGTGAAATTTAAAAACACCAATTCCTTGACATCACGTATCCGTGAAGTGTTGAAGAGTCAAATTGGCGAAGAAATGCCGACTTTGAATGATGTGGCTTCCATGTTGTACTTATCTCCGCAAACTTTACGTCGCCGTTTAGCAGCTGAAGGTAAGAGCTATCAAGGTGTTAAAGATGCTTTACGTCGTGATGCTGCTATTCATTTGCTATTGAATCCAGATTTAACTCTTGAGGATGTAGCCCAACAAGTTGGTTTTAGTGAAACCAGTACTTTTCATCGTGCATTTAAAAAATGGACTGGGGTTACACCAGGACTATATCGCCAATTGCATGGTTATCACTGATGACGGCATGATGAAATCAAAAACTATTTTTTGATTATCCTCCGCCCAAGTCTGACTTGGGCTTTTTTATGATCAATTATTTTATCGATATTCTTTCTGATGTATGCTGTAAGGGGGTTAAACGATAGGCGATGAAAGATGATTAAACTCGGGCAGTTTGATGATGTTCAAGTACAGAATTTGCTTCGTATTCATTTAGCAGGTATGCATGAACACTCACCGATTGAACATAGCTTTGCTTTAGACCTTTCCTCGCTAAAACAGCCTCAGATTAGTTTTTATACCCTTTGGGATCACAATGGACTGTTGGCATGTGGTGCAATTCAAGAACTCTCGCCAATTCATGCTGAAGTTAAATCCATGCGGACTCATCCTCAGCATTTGGCTAAAGGCGCAGCCACGAGCATTCTAAAACATCTGTTACATATTGCGAAGTTGAGAGAATATCAAAAATTAAGTCTTGAAACAGGTACACATCCTTCTTTTGATCCTGCAATTCATTTGTATAAAAAGTTTGGATTTATCCAAGGCGATGCTTTCTCCACCTATCAAACCACTGAATTTAATCAGTTCTATCATTTAGACTTCTGTTACACCGTCGAAGGCATGATATGCTTTAAGACGGAGATCTATGTCGATTTTAAAATTTTTAAGTCGAGAACTTGAGCATACTTACTTAACGCTAAATGTATGGCTAGATAAATAAATGACATGTTTAATTAGAACAATTGAACCGTACCGGGTTTTTCGGAGAGATTTTTATTTAAGTTAGGCCACCTGACCTAACGGGCTCATCTTATCATAGTACATTGCTTCAAATTCAAATGGTGATACATAACCTAGAGCACTATGTACACGCTTTTTATTGAACCAATCCACCCAGTTTAATGTCGCAAGTTGTACATCTACCAAACCTTGCCAATCTGCTTTTAGATATTCA
>WNDP01000066.1 GCA_009912575.1 Acinetobacter bereziniae | reverse complement strand
CCACATGCGGTATGTTCAAATACCATCGGTGCACCTAAACCTTCATCTATCCACTTATCTGCCCAAGTCACCATCGTAAGTAAAATTGGATAAAGCTCCAACCCTTTCTCGGTTAGGCGATATTCAAAACGCTCTTGTCGTTCAACATAAGGAACTTTGGTGAGTATGCCATGTTCAACCAAACGTTTTAAACGTTCAGCAAGTACATGTCGAGTCACGCCTAAGTTTGCTTGAAAATCATCAAATCGACGCATTCCCATAAATGCATTACGAAGAATAAGCATAGTCCAGCGATCGCCCAGAATAGACAATGTACGAGCAATTGAACATGGTTGGTTGCCTATTTCTTCCCACTTCATACGAACTTCCGAATAGCCTGTAAAATTTAACAATACCTTATTATTGATACTATGAAATAAACACCATCAGAAAGATAGTGGTTTTACGGAAATTTTCTATTCAGTCTGATGAATTAACAAAAATTGAATACCAAAAATACACCTTGTCGTGCTGTAAATTGCTCAATGTGAAAATACTCAATTGCTAAGCACTAAGTAACATGTTTTATTGGTTTTATAATCATATTTAAAATCTTATCTTTGAGTTAAAGCCCAGTATTTCACAATTGAGTGCTGGAAATAATAAAAGCCCGTAATTGGGCTTTTATCGCAAATTGATTTAAATACTTATTTATTCAACAACTTATCAACCACGCCAAACTTTTTCAAAATACTTGCACGACGTTTTGGATAAATATTGGCTTTGTTGAGATCACCTTGATAATGATCAAATACACGCTTATCCATGATTTTAAACCACCAAGATGGAATCATGGCTGGTAATAACATACTTGCATATCCGCTTGGTAACTCTGGTGCTTCATCAAAATGACGTAAGGCTTGGAATGGCCGTGTCGGATAAGCATGATGATCAGAATGACGCTGCAACTGATACAAGAATAAATTGGTCACAATATTATTATTATTCCAACTATGTTCAGGCATTGTACGCACATACTTACCATCATCATTTTTTTGGCGTAATAAACCATAATGTTCAATGTAATTGATGATTTCAAACAAACCAATACTATATGCAGATTGCGTTGCTAAATAAGGTAAAATTCCTTTTCCAAACAAAGCCACCATTGATGAATGGAATGCAGCTGTCATCGTCCAGCCTTGCAACAATTCATTGTCTTTTGACCAAAATCCAAGCCCTTTGCGTTTTAAGCGATTTTTTTCTATTTCGATCGCAGATTTAAGTGAGCCAATGACTGTCCGTGGTAAAAACTCATACAGCGTTTCCCCCATTTGTGAAGAAGCTGGATCTTCAGGTGTTGCTGCACGCTTATGATGCCCATAAGGATGTTCAATACGGAAATGATTGTATCCAGACGGGACCAAAGCCAAATGCGATAAAATATGATCGATACGATCATGCTTATGACTGAGTTCATGTGCTGTATTGATGGCAATACCGTTGATTGCCCCCATTGAGACTCCCAATAGAATCTTGTCAAGTAAAGACGTTTGTTTACGACCAACCAAGTAACAAGCATACACATTGGCGATGTACTGAATTGGAATAAAAGATTTTACCAAACGAGAATAATACGGATCTTGTTCAAGTAATTTTACATCTTCAGCAGTTGGATTGTTTTTATCTTTACCAATCAAAGAATCGATGGCAGGAATAATAACGTGTAATACCAAAGGCCCACCCAGTGCAAAAAATTTTTTCAGTGGTTTTGGTGCAACGTGATAACCGGCTAAAATACCAAGACCAATCACTGGAAGTGATGGACTAATCATCCAAAGATAACGCTTTTTATCAAGTGCCAAACCTGACTTTGGTTTTATCTCTAACAATTGTTGTTCAGTCAGTTGAACTGGTGCATTCATGGCTGTATCTTCCCTATCTTTCTACTTATCTATATATTTAAATAAAGAGCTGCTTAAAGACAGTTGTAAGCGTCCAGAAAACCTATGAAAAAGTCTTTGGCATCTTTAACCTAGAGATTGTCCTTTACGCACATGTTTTAATTACATCGAATTTTTTTATCATTTGAAAACAGGAAAATTAAACCAAATCTATGGATGCTTTAAGTAAAATTTTTGATGATATTCATCTCAACCATTCAGAATATATTTATCTTCAAGCTCAAGGGGATTGGTCATTTCAAAGTCCAAAACAAGAAGCTGTAATGGTGCATATTGTCTTGTATGGCAAAGCCTACTTAGAATTCTCCTCAAAAATGAACGTGAGTCTACAAACTGGTGATATGTTTTTAATCCCTGCTGGATTAGCCCATACAGTTAAAAATCAGCCGAACACCCAACTGGTTGAAAACTTAAATATTGAACCATTATTTGATGGACTCAGACAGGATGCCATTGAATTTGGCCAAGGAAATTCAGAAAAGACTTTGATACTGACTGTGCGCTGTCATATGAATGCTATTATGGCACGCCCATTAATCAATGCATTACCGCCCTTTCTTCACATTCAAAATGCGTTGAGTGATGAAGCTCCTGAATGGCTCAAAATTGGACTCTATTTCGTTTCTGCCGAAACTCGCCGTACTATAGCCGGTAAAAATAAAATTATGGATCATGTTGTCAGTATCTTGATGATTGAGTCTGTCCGTGACTATATTGAACAAATCCAAGATCACAACAACTGGCTGAATGCATTAATTCATCCTGAACTCTCCAATGCTCTAGCTGCAATTCATGGGCACCCTGAACAAAACTGGACGGTAGAGAGTTTGGCAGAAACCTGTTGTATGTCCCGCTCAAAATTTGCCAATCTGTTTAATCAGATCATTGGTGAAACACCGTTGGCTTATCTACAACAGCATCGCTTACGCCTTGCAAGCCAATTGCTTAAACAAGGACAACTTCCGATTCAGCAAATTGCCCATCAAGTGGGTTATTCCTCTGAAACAGCATTTAGCCAAGCATTTAAAAAGCAGTTTGAACTAAGCCCGAGCCAATATCGCAATCAAGTTTAGTACTGGCAAATTCACTTGAGCACGTCAGTTTTTCGCAATGTCTAAACAGCAATAAAAAAAGCGCCGAAGCGCTTTTTTTATTGAGTTCTCTCAATTATTTGATCTTAGCTTGAGATTTTAAATAACGAGAATAATCATCAAGTAATTGTTCACCATGGAATTTTTGATACATTTGAGTCAATTGCTGAACTTCAGTAGGATTCATTTGTGCAATATCCACTTTTTTAACATTCGAAACAGCAACAACAACCAATTCATTAGGTAGCTTGGCAGTGCTTACAGACCACATACCGGCTTTAGGTACAGGCTGACTAAATGCAACACGCTCAATCTCACGCTTAAGTCCTTGCGAACGTGTAAACGTACCTGCGTGTACAAAGTTAGATTTGTATTTTGCAGTAACTTCTTGTGCTGGTAACTTTTTGAAATCTTCAATCATGGCATTTAATTTTGCATGTGCAGCATCAAATGCTTTTTGTTCAATCAATTGTTCTTTTACACGCGCTGTTGCTTGTGCTAAAGGCTGT
Organism: Acinetobacter bereziniae; assembly: GCA_009912575.1. GTDB lineage: Bacteria > Pseudomonadota > Gammaproteobacteria > Pseudomonadales > Moraxellaceae > Acinetobacter > Acinetobacter bereziniae_A. The sequence goes on along the minus strand of WNDP01000066.1, from coordinate 20,215 downwards.
GTACCTGCAGGATAGTATTTACGTACTTTAATCCAAACGACATCGCCATTGGCTGTTTGTATATTACCAGAAGCTGTTGTATTACCACTCTTAACATCATCATTAAATAGTTTGGTTTTAACAGCAGGATCCGCCAAGACTGGATTAGTTGTGGCTAAATTCACGTTTTTAGCAGATTGAACTTGAACAGTTTTAACAGCTTGTGAAACCACATCTAAAGAATCACTGTTGACTACTTGGTCATTAAGGCTGTTTACAGTATCAGAGAAGTAATTTGCAGATTTATTTTTCAGCACTTCAGCAGTCAGTTCAGCCTTTTTCGATTCTAATGAAGGCACAGCACCCGCAGGTGTACTCACTTCAATTAAGTGATATCCAAAGCTGGTTTTCACAGGTTTAGACAATTCACCATTGTTTGTTGTGCTGACAGCTTTATCAAAATCCTCGCCAAACACACCTGGTGCATATGCAGCAAGCGCACCACCTTTGGCTTTTGAATCTGGATCTTCAGAATATTGAGCAGCAGCCTGAGCAAATGTCATACCCGCTTTAATTTTTGCATAAACTTCGTTTGCTAAAGTAGCAGCTTGTTCAGCAGTACGTGAATCTGTGGTAATGAGAATATGTTTAACATCACGCTTTAAATTTTGTTTGTACTTTTCTACAAACTGAGCATAAGCCTGATTTAACTCAGCATCTGTCACCGCAGCATTTGGCAGGGTTAATGTTGCAGGACTCAATATAACATAATCAACATCAACAGCAGCAACTTGCTTAAACTTGTTTAAATGTTTGTTGTAATAATCCGCAATTTCCTGATTCGTCACTTTGACATTCGCTTTATACTCATCAAGCTTTACACTTGATAAAAATAATTCGCGCTGTTCAGATTGTAGGTTTGCAATCTGCTGAATATCCAACTTACTGATCAATGCATTATCTGAAATCGTCGAGCTCAAAATACTTAAAGCAAAATCTTGACGAATATTTTGGATAAAGGTTTGACTGGTTAAGCCTTGTGAACGTAAATAGTTCGCATATAAGGTATTTGAAAATTTTCCATTTTCCTGAAATGCAGGAATTTGCGCAATTTTCTGTTCAATTTGAGCATCACTCAAAGTAACGCCTAATTTATCCGCTTGTTGTCTTAACAAACTTTGGCTAATCAGATAATCAAGTGCTTTATTTGCAATAAAGTCTTTATTCAATAAAGACTCATCCCCGTGAATAGAAGGATTTGCCAATAACTGATCCGTATAGCTTTTTGTAACCGTCTCTAACTCTTTTTTAGAAATATCTTGACCATTAACAGTTTTAGCGACATCTGCTTTTTGCCCGCCACTGAAATAACCTTCGATACCGACTACAGCAAATGGCGCTAAAAATAACACAAGGAGAACTTTACCAAACCAGCCCCTTATGAGAGTGCGAAACGATTCCATGAGTATTCCAATATTATATTTCGTAAGGATTCTAACTGAAATTGTGAAATGAATGAACGAGCAATCACTGATAATTTAATTTTATTTCATAAAAAAACGCGCCACGAGGGCGCGCTTTCGATAGGCTCAGATTAAGCTACTGAGTCTTTTAAGCCTTTACCAGCTTTAAAGCTAGGTACTTTGCTTGCTTTAATCTGAAGCTCTTCACCAGTTTTAGGGTTACGACCAGTACGAGCAGCGCGATCTTTAACACTAAAAGTACCAAAGCCTACTAAAGTAACCGTGTCGCCTTTTTTAAGCGCTTCACCAATTGAAGCAATAGTCGCATCTAATGCTTTACCTGCATCAGACTTTGACAATCCCCCTTTTTCTGCAATCGCATCGATTAATTCTGATTTATTCATGAAGATTACGTCCTCTTATTTCGTTTGTTTAAGTTCCAAGGCTGTAGATCAAAGGCCATGACGACTTTATAGCAATGCTTTGGGGGGAAACGCAAGACTCCAAACACGCTTTTCTCAAAAATTACGACTAAAAATCAGTTTTTTTTTTAATTCATCCCATTTATTTCATTTTTTTAGCAGTTGTTCGCGCAAGATTTGGTTTTCTTCAGCCAATGCATCGACCTTATTGTGTAATTGCAAGATCAGGTTTTCTAAATGTTGAAGATCCTTCGCTGTGACTAAACCAATTCGGTTTAACGAGTGATTTACACCTTGATCGAGAATCTTTTCAACTTTATCTTTGGTTTCTGTGACCGACTCTTTGGTTTTTTCCGATACTTTGCTCACCGTTTGATCAGTTACTTCGACGGTTTTAGATTCCAGTTCCTCTCCAACTTTGACTAAAGAGTCAAATAATTTATTTCCCTCTTCCTCAGCACGTGAAAATGCACCCAATCCAGCCAACCAAATTTGTTTGGTGTATTTTCTAAAATCTAGTGCTGATTTTTTATGATGTCTAGGTTTTATATGCGATACATGCTGTTCAGTTTGCTCTTCCTGAAGACCCAATTGTTCTTTATTGCTGTTTTTCATATCCTGCTCCATTTGCCCAAAACTCCAGCTTCGAATGACCTATATGACCAAATTATGTAGAAAATATATCTATAATATCAAATAAAACTATTGAACCTTTTGCTAAACTGTTCTACAAAAGCAAAGTAATTGTTTAATGTTAAGGAACACTTGCTAATTCAACAATGGCTATTCAAATATTTTTTTATATGATTGTTGAAATAATGTGTTTCAAATCACGGATGAAATTGTTTCAAAGTTATTTTAGAGACCGGACTCTCTGTTTTGTTATAGGAATGTTTTATGAATGAATCGCAACAAAAGCAAGGTCATTCTCGTTTGTTGCTAAACATTGTCATGATTATATTGGAAACTGTTTATTCTTTTGTATTGAAACATGATCGTGTTGTTCGCTTACAGGCAAAGAGATTTGTCGAACAGCAAATGACCATTAAGATGAATAGTTACATTCCTTATTTTGACTTTTATATTCAATTTACTGATCGCGGTATATTGTTTGATTTACAGGCACCTGAAAAACCTGTAGACCTTTCTGTCAGTAGCACATTGATTGATTTCATCCAGATTTTTGTTTTTGCCAACCGACGCAGCATGAAAAAAATGCGTTTAGGTTTAGAAGGCAATGATATTGTCAAAGACGAATTTCGTGACCTTGTCATCCATTTGACTGCACCAAAACTTTTGTCAGATTGGAAACAATGGTTGACCAATCCAGATGATGACAGCCAAACGCGTGCTTCAAAGAAGCGTATTGCACCCTTACTTGATAAAATTGATCAACAACGTTCTAAAATCAACAGCCTTCAAGTTGAAGTTAAACAATATCAAAACCGTGTTCGTCGTTTGCAACAAAATCAACAGCGTTTATATACGGCTTTAGGCGTATTAGGCTTTCTATTTACTGTATTAATCATGTATAATTTATGGAAAATATTCATGTAAAGAATACGATTCGCTTTCACCCCGATAAAAATAATAATTAATTCTGACTAAATTAGTCAGAATTAAGCTTAAAAATACTTGACTATTTTAGTCAGGATTCATAAAATTCATACATCTAGTCTAAAACATGTGTATCGAATCATGCGCCTAACTACTCGCGGTCGCTATGCAGTGACTGCACTACTCGACCTAGCATTGCAGCCTACTGAACAAACGATTACGCTTGCAGAAATTGCAGCTCGCCAAACGATATCTGTCGCTTATCTTGAACAATTGTTCGCTAAATTAAAGCGTCATGGCTTAGTTTCAAGTGTTCGTGGTGCGAATGGTGGCTATCACTTAGCGCGTAATGCTGAAGAAATTACTGTCTTAGAAATCATTGAAGCTGTAAATGAAACTGTGGATGCAACACGTTGTGATCATAAAGGCAACTGCCAAAATGGTGCGATGTGCTTAACTCACGATTTATGGCAAGAACTCTCTCTCCATATTGCCGATTATTTAGCTAAAATCACCCTTGCGGATTTAGTCGCTCGTGACAATGTGCAAACCGTTGCGGTTCGCCAAAATTCAGCACCACATGATTCAGCCCTTTTATCGGTTACAGGTATTTGACATGAAACGTCCGATTTATCTTGACTATGCAGCAACTACGCCTGTTGATCCTCAAGTAGCAGAACGCATGATGGAGTGTTTAACCTTTGATGGTACCTTCGGTAATGCAGCTTCTCGCTCACATGCTTATGGATGGCAAGCTGAAGAAAAAGTTGAATATGCACGTGAACAAGTCGCAAATTTAATCAAAGCTGATCCACGCGAAATCGTATGGACTTCAGGTGCGACTGAATCTGATAACCTTGCATTAAAAGGTATTGCTCAATTTTATGGTTCTAAAGGCAAACATATCATCACCAGTAAAATTGAACACAAAGCAATTTTAGATACCTGTCGCGAACTAGAAGAAGAAGGCTTTGAGATTACTTATCTTGAACCAGAACCAAGAACAGGTCTCATTACTCCTGAAATGGTTCAAGCTGCGCTTCGCCCAGATACAATTCTAGTTTCATTGATGATGGTCAACAATGAGATTGGTACAGTTACAGATGTTGCTGCGATTGGTGAACTTACACGTGCCAACAAAACTTACTTCCATGTTGATGCTGCACAAGCTGCTGGTAAAGTTGAAATTGATCTTTCAACCATGAAAGTAGACTTGATGAGCTTCTCTGGTCATAAAGTTTATGGACCTAAAGGTATCGGTGCATTATTTGTACGCCGTAGCCCACGTGTACGTCTTAAAGCACAAATTCACGGTGGTGGTCATGAACGTGGTATGCGTTCAGGCACACTTGCTACTCACCAGATTGTGGGTATGGGTGAAGCATTTGAACTTGCAGGTAAAACTTTACATGCAGAACAAGCTCGCTTACGTGTACTTCGTGACAAGCTTTGGAATGGTTTACAAGATTTAGAACAAGTTTTCCTAAATGGTCATCCTGAATATAACGTTGCAAACTACCTCAATGTAAGTTTCAACTTTGTCGAAGGTGAATCATTGATGATGGCATTGAAAGATGTTGCAGTTTCATCAGGTTCAGCATGTACATCTGCAACACTTGAACCATCTTATGTACTGCGTGCACTTGGTCTTTCTGATGAATTGGCACACAGCTCAATTCGTTTCAGTTTCGGTCATTATACGACTGAAGAAGACATTGACCATGTGATTAAAATTTCTAAAGCTGCTGTAGAGAAATTACGTGAACTTTCTCCGCTTTGGGATATGTACAAAGAAGGTATCGACTTAAACTCAGTTGAATGGGCTGAGCACTAAGTTTTAAAAATCAAACACGGCATTTTGTTGAAAATCAGTGAAATGCCACCATATTAGATTGTAGCAATACATATTATTTTATCAACGCTGACCCCGAGGTTTGGAGAAGCATCATGGCTTATAGTGAAAAAGTAATTGATCATTACGAAAACCCTCGTAATGTTGGTGTTTTGGATAAAAATGCAGAAAATGTTGGTACAGGTATGGTCGGCGCACCTGCATGTGGCGATGTAATGCGTTTACAAATCCAAGTAAATGACAATGGTGTGATTGAAGAAGCACGCTTTAAGACTTACGGCTGTGGCTCTGCAATTGCCTCTAGCTCACTGGTCACCGAGTGGTTAAAAGGTAAGACTTTAGACGAAGCTCAGGCAATCAAAAATATTGATATCGCAACTGAACTTGCCCTTCCGCCAGTAAAAGTACACTGCTCTGTACTTGCTGAAGATGCAATTAAAGCTGCTGTTGAAGATTACCGTAGCAAGAAAACTAAAGCTTAATATCTGTTGTTTAAGTTTTACAGATAATTTTTTAATGGAGTTTTCATGATCAATTTAACTGAAAATGCTGCAACCCATATCAGCAATTACTTAAAGAATCGCGGTAAGGGTGAAGGTATTCGTCTTGGTGTGAAAACTTCAGGCTGTTCTGGTTTGGCTTATGTACTTGAATTTGTTGATCAAGTAGATGAACATGATCAAATCTTCGAGCAGTTTGGTGTAAAAGTTTTTGTAGACCCTAAAAGCTTGGTTTATCTCGATGGCATGGAAATGGACTATGTGAAAAATGGTCTAAACGAAGGTTTCGAGTTTAATAACCCCAATAAAAAAGGTGAATGTGGTTGTGGTGAATCTTTCACGGTATAATAACCCTACACTTTTTTCATGTTAAAACAGTGTCTTGCACTGTTTTAATCATATTTAATTACCCTGTTTTCTTGCAAAACATCGTGGATGAGTATCTCCCATGAGTCATTTTGAGTTGTTCGATCTCCCTGAAGCACTCGATATTGATCTAGCGACATTAAAAGCTAATTTCTTAAGCCTACAACAGCAATATCATCCAGATAAAGCTGAAGATAAAGACAAGGCTTTAATCAAATCCAGCGAGATTAATCAAGCATATAAAGCTTTATCTAATGTGGACAGTCGTGCCGCTTACCTACTTTCACTCAAAAAACAAGATCATCATTTAGATCAATCGATCAGTGATTTTGAATTTCTACAGTCCACTTTAGAAATTCGTGAACAGTTAGATGAAGCAACCGATACCGAACAACTGCATTCCTTAAAAAAAGAAGTGCAACAGTGGATTGATGGTTTAGTACGTGAATTCAAAATTGACTATGATGATGAAGACTGGGCTGAAGCGCGCGATACTGTACGTAAATTGCGTTTTTTCCAAAAAGTCATGAATGATATTGATAAAGCTGAAGATCAACTTCTTGATGATGAAGATTTCAGTTTAGATGATGATTTCTAACTTCAATTTAACTTACATGTTGAACGTGACTTTGTTTTTAGCTTTTATTTTAAGGATGTAACAAATGGCACTCTTGCAAATTGCTGAACCAGGACAATCAAGTGCGCCACACGAACACCGTATTGCCATTGGAATAGATTTAGGTACAACGCATTCGTTGGTTGCTACAGTACTTTCAGGCAAAGCCAAAGTACTCAATGATGAACAAGGTCGTGTGTTACTTCCCTCTATTGTGCATTATTCTAAAAACTCAACAGAATACGGTGATGCTGCAAAACCATTCATCACAACTGATCCTAAAAATACGATCGTTTCTGTAAAACGCTTTATGGGTCGTTCAAAAGCAGATATTAAATTTCAACACCCCCATTTACTTGCTGGTGCTGATAATGAAATGCCTGCATTTGAAACCGCACAAGGTCGAAAAACACCTGTAGAAATTTCTGCTGAAATTTTAAAACAACTCAAAGATCGTGTGGAACAAAGCTTAAACAATCCAGTCAATGGCGCAGTCATTACTGTACCCGCTTATTTCGATGAAGCTCAGCGTCAAGCGACACGTGATGCAGCTGAACTTGCTGGGCTTAATGTTTTACGTTTATTAAATGAACCTACCGCAGCAGCTGTTGCATATGGTCTAGATCAAGATACCAACCTCGCTACAGATCGTAATTATGTCATTTATGATTTAGGCGGCGGGACTTTTGACGTTTCAATTTTACGTTTCTCACAAGGTGTTTTTGAAGTATTAGCGACTGGTGGTCATACTGCACTTGGTGGCGATGACTTAGATCGTCTTATTGTGAAATGGGCAAAAAAACAACTTAATATTGAAAGCTTGGATGATGCAGAATATGCACATTTCATTGTATCTGCTCGTAAAGCCAAAGAAGCATTAAGCGATGCTGAATCTGTAGACATCAAGGTGCTTACGCATCATCTCACCCTAGATCGTGCGTCATTTGAACAAATTATTCAGGTTGCTTTAGATAAAACCATCAGTGTATGCAAACGTGTTATGCGTGATGCAAAGCTTGAACTTGATGATATTCAAAATGTGGTACTTGTTGGTGGTTCTACCCGCTCTTATGCTGTTCAAAAAGCAGTTCGTGCAGTTTTTAAACAAGAGCCGCTCTGTACAATCAATCCAGATGAAGTGGTCGCAATTGGCGCTGCAATTACAGCGAATCAACTGATTGGCAACTCTAAAGATGGATCATTGCTTTTAGATGTTACCCCCTTGTCGCTTGGTCTAGAAACAATGGGTGGCTTGGTCGAGCGTTTAATCTCTCGTAATACTGCAATCCCTGTGGCACGCCGTCAGGAATTTACCACATATCAAGATGATCAAACTGCCATGCTGATTCACGTTGTTCAAGGTGAACGTGATTTGGTCGAACACTGCCGTAGCTTAGGTCGTTTCGTCTTGCATGGTATTCCCCCTATGACAGCGGGTCAGGCTCGTATCGAAGTGACATTCCAAGTCGATGCAGATGGCTTACTGGCTGTATCTGCCAAAGAAACAACTTCTGGTGTTCATGCACACATTGACATTAAACCTTCTTATGGTCTCTCAGAAACTGATACTGAACGTTTACTTTTAGATGGTTATAAGTTTGCTGAAGAAGACAAACAACTTCGTCATTTAAACGAAACCAAGGTTGAAGCACGTCGTGAACTTGAAGCACTTGAACAAGCTTTAAAAGTTGATGCAACACTGCTTAAGCGTGAACAACTGAATGCTTTGAATCTTGCCGCTGAACAGTTAAAAGCGGAACTTGACACCGATGATATTAAATCCATTGAGCAGGCAGTTGAGCAACTCAAAGTTTATAGTGATGCTTTTGCAGCAGAACGAATGAATCAACATATTATTGATCATGCGCTCAAAGGCACGAAACTTGATGACTGGTCAAACTCAAACTAATTTATAAGGTAAAGACTATGCCACGTATTAAAGTACTACCTCATGCAACAATTTGTCCAAATGGTGCTGAGTTTGAAGTTGAACCAAATGCCAATTTGTGTCAAAGCTTGTTAAGCAATGGTATTAAAATCGAACATGCTTGCGATATGTCTAAAGCATGTACTACGTGTCATGTCATTGTCCATAAAGGTTTTGATACGCTAGAAGAAATGGATGATATCGAAGCAGATTTGCTTGATCGTGCTTGGGGCTTGGAACCTGATTCACGCCTTTCTTGCCAAGTCAAAATTACCGATGAAGACATGGAAGTTGAAATTCCAAAATACACCATCAATCATGCTTCTGAAAATCACTAAGTAATCCTCAAAGCAAATAAAAAACCACTCAAAATTGAGTGGTTTTTTTGAATCTATATTTTAATCATTATTCATTCATGACTGATTTATAAATCAAAAACAACCAACGAAAATTTTGAAAGCGCTTAGCGCACTTCATCTTCAGCATTTAATCGTGCAACACCTTGTGCATTGGTGAGTCGTTGTTGAACTTTAATGCGGTCGACCATCTTCTCAAGAACTTCAACCAATTCTGGATATTCAAAATTCTGAACTTCTTCCAAATTTAACACCAAATGAAAACCTTTATATTCATAATCAAACCATTGCTGATTTTCATTTTTCGTTGCAGAGTATTTTTCCATAACCTGCCAAGTTCTCACCTTACCTTGAATACCTTTTAATTCAATCGGTGATTTAGGAGCACATAAATAATCATTTTTAATCAGTTTATACGTTTCATCTGAAACTAGAATTTCGTCAATATCTGCAGCATATTGCAAACGAGCTGCTAGGTTTGCATCGCGCCCGACAATCGTATACGCCATACGATGTACAGCACCATAATTCCCTACGTGGCAGTAACCTGTGCTGACTCCCATACGAATATGTAATGGTGCATAACCCATTTTCACCCAGCGCTCACGTAAAAACGTCATTTGCTGACGCATTGCGATTGCCATATCAATACAGTTTTTAGCATCTTGCTCAACACCTTGTGAGTCAGGATCACCAAAGAAAATCAGAATGGCATCACCCATGAACTTATCAATGGTTGCTCCATACTGCTTGGCAATCTCGGTCATATGACTTAAATAGTCATTTAACACAAAAGCCAAATCATCAGGAATTAAGGTTTCAGAAAGTTCTGTAAAACCCTGAATATCTGAAAAGAAAACTGTAATTTTTTTACGTTTATATTCAATTTTAGCTTCAGTATCGCCACGCATAATCGCTTGCCAGAGTTGCAAAGGTGCATAGCGACTGAGTTGATTCGACAACTCAATGTAGCGATTCATTTCATTAAAATAGGTGTTTTTCTTGACCTCTACACTTTTAATTCGACGATTTTGGTAATAATTTCCGATATTTACAAATAAAATTATACCAATAAAAGACAGTACAGAAAGTTCAGGACTAGTCTGTTGAAAATAATCGTAGAATCCAAAGATAAAAATAATATTGGTGTAGAAAACAATGAAAGAGATCAGAATGGCCAAAGAAGCCATCATAAAAGAAATTTTACTGTTAATGGCGGTATAGATCAGCGCAAACAGCAAAACAAATGAAACAACTAAGCTCAGATGCACTGCTGCTAAAGCAGTTGAAACAACGACAACATCAACTAGAAAATAAATATTCTTTCTGATTTTGGAACCGTATGAATATTCCAACCATCGAGAAAATTTAGGACTGGCTAAAAAAATAAAGCCAATAAAAAAAGGAACATAGAACTGATAATTGGCAACAGGAGAAGTAAAATAATAAATGATAACAAGCAGTGCAATGATCAAATATCCCATAAAACGTTGGAATATCTCAAATTGCTTCGGCTCTTTATCTAACATACGTTCAAATGGCAAAATATTTTACCTCGAATGTCATTTTATTAAACACTTCCCTTGTGCTGTTTTAAAAAAATTAGTCCATACGCCAGTCAAAAGGCATATCACCTTGACCACGCAATGCCAACATCAGTGTTTGGCGCATATGTGCTAACACTTCATTGGTATATGGAACTGCTTGTAAGCCAAATACAGGCTTAGGCCAAGCTACATCATTTTGATAACGCACAACATGATGAAAATGTAATTGTGGAACCATATTTCCTAAAGCAGCCACATTCATCTTATCAGCACGAAATACACGTGAGAGCTGACTAGATAACCAGCTAGACTCACGCAAGAACTGTTCTTGGTCTGCTTGGCTTAATTCATATAACTCAGTGATACCAGGAACACGTGGAATAAGAATTAACCACGGAAATTGCATATCATTCATTAAACGACATGTTGAAAGCGGAAAATCGCCTACAAAAAAAGTATCTTGAGCAAGTTGTGGATGCAAACTAAACATATCTTTATAAATGACGCAAAATTAAAAGGATGGCTAATACTAACACATCAGTTTTCGTGTGAATATTGGTTATCTCGTGTTTCGGTACAAATAAACACAGTTTGTTTTGAACCTGATCACAATTACACTTTAAAGAATCATTGATTTTTTTCAAGAGCATCTTTGAAAATATTTAATGATTTTTTCTCAGCATGGGATAAACAATATTCAGCTCCAACATACTGATAAATTAACGCTTTAATTCAGCAAGTAAATTATTCAATAAATCCTGAACAAACTGAATTCGCTTTTCATATTCTTCAAGCATAACCATGACTTTCAAACGTTGTCCACCTTCCATACGGAACCATGTTGGATGTTTTTGCATCATTTGAATAATACTGATCGCTTGCACTGGCGTTTCTGGTGAAAACTCAATCACACCACCATTAGCACCAATGTCTATTTTGGTGATTTCCAATTGTTCCGCCTTGATCCGAATTTGATGTACGCTAAATAGCTGCTTCACGGGTTGTGGCGGTACACCGAAACGATCAATTAATTCCATGCGAATATTGTCTAATTTTTCAGATGTATCTGTATTACTGATCCGTTTGTAGAACATAAGCCGTTGATGTACATCTCCTAAATATTCATCAGGAATTAAAGCAGGCATATGTAAAGTAATTTCAGAGGTGAGCGAAAGTGGCGTATCGAAATTTGGAGTTTTACCTTGTTGAATGGCTTTGGTCGCTTTGGCCAGCATTTCCATATATAAACTATAACCAATTGCATTCATTGAGCCGCTTTGTTGTTCACCCAGTAACTCACCAGCACCTCGAATTTCCAGATCTTCTGTCGCCAGCATAAAACCAGCGCCAAGCGTCGATGCTCTTGAGATCGCATCTAAACGTTTTTCAGCATCACCTTTTAAGCCTTTGATCGATGGAACCATCAAGTAGGCATAGGCTTGGTGATGTGAACGTCCCACTCGTCCACGTAGTTGATGCAATTGCGCAAGACCCAGCTTGTCAGCACGCTCAATGATAATGGTATTCGCATTAGGGACATCAATCCCCGTTTCAATAATCGTCGAACACACCAAGACATTATATTCTTTATGGTAAAATTGCTGCATGACTTGTTCTAACTCACGCTCACGCATTTGACCATGCGCCACCGCAACACGCGCTTCAGGAACAAGCTGGCGAATATTTTCTGCTGCACGCTCAATGGTGTCGACTTCATTATGTAAAATATAGACCTGACCGCCACGAAGTAATTCACGTAAAATTGCTTCCTTCATGGTTTCATTGGTCTGCTCATTTACAAAGGTTTTCACAGCTAAACGGCGTGCAGGTGGCGTTGCAATAATCGAAAGATCACGCATTCCCCCAAATGCCATATTCAGTGTTCGAGGAATCGGAGTAGCGGTTAGGGTCAACATATCAACATCAGCACGCATCGCTTTGATACGTTCTTTATCTCGCACACCAAAACGATGCTCTTCATCAACGATCATCAAACCTAAATTCTTAAATTGCACATTTTCCTGAAGAATTTTGTGAGTTCCAATCACAATATCAACTTTGCCATCGATCAAATCATCAATCGTTTTGACATGGGCCTTATTGGTACCGAAACGTGAAAGTACTTCTATACGAATTGGCCAATCCGCAAAACGATCTTTAAAAGATTCATAATGTTGTTGTGCCAATAGCGTAGTTGGAACAAGAACTGCCACTTGTCTATTATTCTGTACAGCAACAAAAGCCGCTCGCATCGCAACTTCAGTTTTTCCAAAACCGACATCACCACAAACCAAACGATCCATCGGTCTAGCTTGTTGCATGTCGTATAGTGTTGCTTCGATCGCATTGGCTTGGTCTAAAGTTTCCTCATAAGCAAACCCGCTGGAAAATTGCATATAAGCACTTTGATCCAACTCAAAACTAATTCCTGGTTTTGACTGACGTCGTGCTTGAATATGTAATAATTCAGCAGCAACATCATGAATTTGTTCAAGTGCTTTTCGCTTCGCTTTGTTCCAAGCATCAGTCCCCAGCTTATGTAAAGGTGCTAAGTCAGGGTCACCGCCACTAAAGCGACTAATGAGGTGCAAATTTGTCACAGGAACATAAACTTTTGCATCATCAGCATAGTTGAGCTGTAAAAACTCATAATCCTGATCATCGATATTCAATGTAACCAGTCCAGCATAACGCCCAACACCGTGATCTATATGAACCACGGGAGCTCCTATATTGAGCTCAGTCAAACTTCGAATCAAAAACTCTTCTGAAACTTCCTGTTGACGTTTACGGCGGCGCTGTACTACTCGATGTTCATAGAGTTGATTCTCTGAGATTACCGACAACTCATCGCTAATCACTAAGCCTCGATCTAGAGGCGCATTTGTGATAGCCACTGAGAAATTCGACTGTTGGAAAATTTGGAAATTCTCTACAACTGGAATCTCCCCCAAACTCGCTCTTAAAGCATCTTTTAAAGTTTCACGTCGACCTGCACTTTCAGCGACCAATAAAACAGGATGATTGGCTTCATCTACATATTGCTTAACGACTTTAAAGGGTTGTTCTAGTTTTGGATCTACAGGTAGTTTGGGTGGCACTTCTACAGATAGATTAATACAGCCTGCTTTTAGTTCTATTTGCTCTGTAGATGCAATAATTCTTGCAAATTGATTTAAATGCTCAAATAGCTGATTCGGCTGTATAAAAACTTCTTCAGGAGAGAGTAAGGGTTGATCAATATTATGCCGTCTATCTTCATAACGACGCATAACATCCGTCCAGAAACTCAGCAATCCTTCATCAATATGTTTATCCGTAATGACAATTGCATTACTCGGTAAGTATGCTGTCAAACAACTTTGTGTTTGCATCGCTTCTTTGGTAAAAAATAAAGGAAAATAAAAGTCCAATCCTGGTGATGCAATGCCATCTAAGACATCTTGATAAATCGGATTTTTCTTGGGATTCGCTGTCGGAAAACTTTCTGCATAGCGATCTCTAAAAATTGAACGTGCTTCTTTTAAAGGAAATTCTTTGGCAGGTAATACAGTAAAATTCTCAAGTTTTGTTGTTGTTCTTTGGGTTTCAGGATCAAAGAATTTTAAACTGTCGATTTCATCATCAAATAAATCAATACGAATTGGCGCACTTTGCCCCGATGCATAAATATCCATGATACTGCCACGAACAGCAAACTCACCGTGATCATAGACAGTATCGACCAAATGGTAGCCAGCTTGAACCAATTTTAATTTTTGTTTTTCTAAATCAAACTTCTGACCCACTTTAATATCAAAATGCTCACCCAACACCCATGACGTAGGTGCAACTCGTTGTGCTAAAGTTGTCGCAGAAACCATTAAAATGCCTTTTTGAGGCATATTTGCAAGAATAGAAAGTCGTTCAGACACAATATCTTGATGTGGTGATAAACGATCATAAGGCAATATTTCCCAATCTGGAAAAATCGTTGGCTTTATACCATAAAACTCAAACTCACTTTCTAATTGTGCTAAGTGTTGATTGTTTCTTGCAACCAATACAAAGAGTTGCTCAGACTTCTCTGTTATTTCCTTAAAAAGTAAGGCCGCAGAAGAACCAAGCATTGTGCCGATCCAACGTTTTTCGCCTGCTTTGAGTTGTTTTAAATTAAGATCTGAGATTTCTTGTTTAAACATATTTGCATCGGGTCTAAAAGACATGAGCCATAGTTTAACATGATGACTTTGTTGAGTTCAGTGATTTTGTTTGTTCTATTTATTTGGCTGATGACTAAATACCACCATTTTTCCATCAGGATAAAATACATGCCAACCACAAGGAAGACCGCCTGCATAATAAACCTGTAAAATCTCTTGCCAGATCGGTGGAAAATAACCATTTGCATAACAATTAAAAATATAACTGATATCATGCATGATTAATTCGTGTGCGATTCCTATTCCATCAAATGTTGTCCACTTTTCAAGTAATCCATTTAAATTTTTTGTGAATAAATCATAATAATTATTGCCCCCTAATTTAGAGTCAATTCTTGAATTTAATTCCCAGTCAAAATCTTCTGGAAACTGTGAATCAATTACGGTTTCCCAGTCTGTAAATTTCTCCCAGCTATTGTCCGTTGCAAAATCCATCGCTAAGCTGATGTCTGAGGTAATAAAATAATCTTTATTCGATGTATAAGGTTGACTAAAAAAATTATCACCTTGTAAAAATTGAATAAATTCTTTGGCTTGTTCGGAAATTTCAGCCCAATTTTTTGCAATTAACATTTTCTATTCTTTTCCTTAGCCGCTATCTTTCTCTTTTAAATTCTTTGTAATAGGCATTCAGTTTTCGAATAATTTCTTTAAATTGTTTTAAGTTTTCTTCGGTATTGCCTAATCTAGCCACATATCGACCTGAGACAATCTCTAGATCAATCTTTTCATTCATCAAAATTGCTTTGTAAAATAATTCTTGCAAATCATCAAAATTATTCAGTTTACGATTAGAAAAGTATTCAAGTCGTTCCGCCAGTTCTGTATTTAAAACTATACCATCAACCACAAAGCCATTTTCAGCATCAATTTGAATATGATGTTGTTGTAAAAAAGCTTGTTCAGCTGAGTTTTTATTGTTTTTAAATAAGGCCGTAATCTTGGTAACCATATTTTAGAACTCAACCAATACAAAGATTTATCATAACAAATGCAACAGGAAATCGCTGTAAAAAAGGACGTATATACGCCCTTCTTTTACCGTTCTAATTAGGATTTATTCATCGCCTAAATCATCTAAGAAGTCGACAGTAGGTACAAAGAAAAGTGTTCCTGTTACTGCTGTACTAAAGTCAAGCAGGCGGTCTAGATTACCTTCTTCATCCCCTTGAAACATATGCTCTAACATTTGACGGGTCACACTGAACTTACGAGCATAACCGATAAAGAATGTGCCATATTCATTTTTAGAAGGATTAGAAAAAGGCATGTTTGCACGCATGATTTTAAGTTCATTGCCGTCTTCGTCATGGGCTTTACTGACCACATTGTGTGCAGTTTTTGGTTTAACATCATCACCCAGTTCAACATCATTAAACTTTTTACGTCCAATTACTTTCTCTTGTTCTTCGTCACTTAATTCACGCCATTTATCCATATCGTGCATATACTTTTGAATAAATGCATAGCTTCCGCCTTTAAACGCGGAATCTTCATCACCGACCAACGCATATTCAGCAGCAATTTCTGTTTCTGGATTTTCAGTACCATCGACAAAGCCAATGATCGCTCGACCATCAAAATATCGAAACCCATTCACTTCGTCGATTGGATAACTTACAGCTTTTAATTGGCTATTTATAATATCTGCCAACTCAAAGCATAGCGCTTGGCGATTTGCTCGAATATGAAAAAATAAGTCACCGTCTGTCGAAACAGCCGTATATTTAGGACCTTGTATTTCTTTAAAATTTTCTAATTCTTGTGGTTTTGCTTGATTTGGAAATAAACATTCCCAAGCACGAGCACCAAAGCCCAATACCGCACTAAATTGTTCATCTGGATAACGGTTACTTAAACTACGAGTTAAAGCAGAAAAGTTTGCTGCAAAGTCAATCACCGTACCGACAACCTCAGTCCCTTGTTTTAAGCCCAGTACAATGAATAAGGCATTTTCTCCAGGACGATTTATCACAGGTTGAATTCGAGTCAAAGTCATTACATTTCTCAAGTTATTTTATTGCTTACAATCTAACATAGACTGTTTTCAAGCTTAAGTTTTATCATGGCAATTATAATATTTTTCTACATATCTTTTACTTAGACTACAAAAAAGCAGCTAGCCTGCATAGCTTAAAATGTAAGATCATTCATCCTAGAATATATGATGTTGATTATTAATAGGATGAAAGATGCTTATTCTGAGGGGATATTTTCATTCAGGTATAGATAGCCATAAATCTTAAAACAACGATGACGCTCTTCATAAATAACATTCAGTTGAGCTAACAAAATAGCTAATTGATCAGTCTGATCTAAAATTTTGTCAGCAATCAAACGTCCTTGATGTTGCCTTAACATTGGTTTCACAATCAAATATTCAATAGTTTTAAAAATTGGCATGCCTTCTTGATAAAAAGGTTGCCAATTTCCAAAATACCATGGAACAGTATTGGTAAATTGCTGTTCTGCTGATTGATCTATTTGATCTTGCAGCCGTTTAAGCAAAAATGCTGGAGGAAAATCCAAATTATTCATTGCATCAAGAAGTTTGATCCATTTTGAATCACTCATACAGGATGCCAACTGTCGCTGCTGCACAATTTCTCGGATCTTCAAAACCTGCTTTTTATAACCAGAATCATTTTTCAACGCATCAATATGATACCGATATTCAATATAATTTTCAGATATACCCACAGCGTATTCTCTAAACAAAGCACCTCTTTAGAGGCGCTTTGATCACTTCAATTAACCATAATGCTTGTTCAAGTAATCGACGATAGCTTCCGATTCAAACAGTTGAGCACCAGTATTTGGATCTTCTAGATAAGGCACTTGAATATCCTGCTTAACTCTACCCATAACAGGTACAATTTTTTCACGTTTTCCACCAGTTAATGGCACATATTTACCTGGTTTTAAGCGTAAAGCGGCTGGTCCCTGATCTTGCCAACACTCTTTCGCTACATTGTGAAATACAAATGGAATTTCTAATTCCGTCAAAACACCACGCACGATTCGTGTATATGGACTTGCTTCAAAGCCCCACAAGTTGAGTAGCTTTTCAGGCTCATCTCGATCAACAATTTTTGGATTTACCCGTACACCGCGTGCGCCATTGATGACAGTTCCCACCAAAGCAACCACTGGATATTTCGGATAATGTGCATATTTCTTCGGTGTTTTGCCACTTTTGCCATAATGCTTGAACAGATAATCAATAATAGCCACAGATTCATACATGGCTGTTCCTGTATTTTCATCAACAAAATAAGGAAAGCGCAACTTGCCACCATTTTCTTTGACAAATTGACGATATTTAGTGCCACCTTTAGGACATGGATATACTTCATAGTCCAAATTCAGCAAAGTCATCACTTCACGTACACGGCGGCAAAATGGCGAACCCTCAAACTCATATAATTTTTAAAGCTTGTTCTGGCTGATTTGGAAACGCAGTTCCAGTTACCCCACGCCCTCCTGCAGTCAGTGTTGAAGCCAATGCTTGTACGACTTTTATTTGATGATGTACCATTTTGCTACCCTCGAACAGTCACTCTATACTTTTTATAAAGTGTCTAGAAATCCACTAATTTTTCTTTTGAAACCACAATTCCGTTATTGTCCGCATAGACATAATCACCAGAATTAAAGTTTACACTGCCAAAATATAGCGGAAGATCAACTTCGCCTATGCCTTTACGATGACTTTTTTGTGGAATTGAAGCCAATGCATGTACACCCAAATCAAGTTCAGCAAGCGCATCCACATCACGAACACAACCATAAATAATCACACCATTCCAATGATGTTTTACCGCAGATTCAGCAATCATGTCGCCCATCAATGCACAACGCATTGAAGCTCCACCATCTACGACCAAAACTTTAGCTGTTCCATCTGTAGCCAGTAATTCCTTAACACGGGAATTATCTTCAAAACATTTCACTGTCACAATTTGACCACCAAAGGTTTTGTGTGCTCCATAGCTTTTAAAAAACTTACCATCCAATGATGGAATCAGCATTTGGATTTCTTTATCGGGATTGTTATCGAGTAAATCACAAGTTACAAAAGGTACTGTTGTCACTTTAGTTCTCCCTTATTTGGAATTTTGTATGCGTAAATTATCATAAATTTCAATTTTTTGAGTTTGTGTTTGTGCGGCCTCGACCATAGTATGAGCCACTTGAGTTGCTGTCACTGGCTTATATTTAAAAGAATTGGGCACTAAATGTGAAAACTTCACATAAAGTTTCTGAGTGACATCTTCCATAAAGCGTTTTTCATTTCGCTCCCCCAATAACAATGAAGGACGAATAATCGAAAAACGATACAAATCTAGTTTCTGAATATATGCTTCAAGCTCACCCTTCACTCGATTGTAAAAAATTGGTGAACCTGCATTTGCTCCCATTGCACTAACTAAGATTAAATGCGTATCTGTTGTTTCAAATAAATCTGCAAAGTGCGCATTAATCTCAAAATCTATATTGTAAAAAGCTTCTTTAGAGCCTGCTTTTTTGATGGTAGATCCTAAGCAGCTAAATGCATGACTATAACCATTCACATCTTGATCATTTAATAACAGAAAATCCTCTAAGACGAATTGCTCAACTTTTTTGTATGAGTTAAATTCAGCAATTTGTCGGCGAACAATCACGGTAATTTTTTCACATTCTGCAAGCGAATTAAGTTGCTCAATTAAACATTGACCGACTAAACCTGTTGCTCCAATCACAATCGCATTTTTTATCGAATTAGTCATTTTTTAAACAATCTCCTAGATTTACTACTAATCTAACGTTTTATTTCAAATTTTTCTTCAACAAAAATGTTGTCAAAGCATGTCAAGACTTGACTTTACCGACCTCTTTAATCACAATATGGCACTTGTTTACGGGCTGGTGATAATCCTCTGATGTTGGTTTTCAGATGCGATTTCAGCCCGCCCAGACCAATCTAATCAAGGAGTGCACGAGTGGCAAACTCTGCTCAAGCCAAAAAACGTGCTCGTCAAAACGTTAAAGCACGTAAACACAACGCAAGCTTGCGTTCTATGGTACGTACTTATATCAAGCGCACAATCGCTGCAATCGCTACTGGTGAATATGCTGCTGCAACTGAAGCTTATAAAGCTGCGGTTCCAGTAATTGACCGTATGGCTGATAAAGGTATCATCCATAAAAACAAAGCTGCTCGTCATAAGAGCCGTTTAAATGCACAAGTTAAAGCTTTAGCTAACTAATTTATGCATTTAAAAAGAGTCCTTTACAGGGCTTTTTTTGTATCTAAAATGTCCCGTCCTGAAATAAGTTTACACATAGGAAACTTATTTTATGGAACATGAACAAAGCCAAAGAGTTAAACGTACTCAGAGAGATGATTCTTTTGCCTTTAAAATGATGGTTATTCAGGAAGTTG
>WNDP01000065.1 GCA_009912575.1 Acinetobacter bereziniae | reverse complement strand
GCAGAATTCTTTTTTTTGGTTATTATCCGTCGCCTTGGTGAAGTGTCCGAGTGGCTTAAGGAGCACGCCTGGAAAGTGTGTATACGTTTATAGCGTATCGAGGGTTCGAATCCCTCTTTCACCGCCAAATATACTTTCTATGATATCTCATAGAGTCCTAAGAGCTTAAATCTAAAGGGTTTAAGCTTTTTTTATTGCTTTATGCTTTCCAAGAAATACTATTGAATCCTGAGATAGTTGGGGGTATAACTGGGGGTAAAATAATTTACCCCTATTTTTTACCCCCAAATTTCTACGGAATGAACGACAATGCTTACAGATGCGCAAGTCAGAAAGATCAAACCATTAGAAAAAAAGACCAAATATGCTGATGAAAAAGGCATGTATTTAGAAGTTACACCATCAGGTGGTATGCATTGGCGTATGAAATTTCGTCTAAATGGGAAAGAAAATATTTTTAGTATTGGCACATATCCTGAGACCACACTGGCTCAAGCAAGAAGAATTCGTGATGAAGCTCGCTTACAGATAAAAGATGGCATTAATCCGAATGAACTAAAAAAACAAAAAAAATTACAGGCAGATGAAAGTACACTTTTTAAAGTACTAGCAATGCAATGGATGCAAGATCGTAAAGATGCAATTACTGAAGGCACTTACTTACGTGATTTATCTGTTTTTGAGAAAGACCTATTCCCTGCTTTAGGTGATATGCCAATTGATCAAATTAAGGGAAAAGACGTATTAGCTTGTGCTAAAAAAATTGAAGAGCGTGGTGCCTTAGAAATGGCAAAACGCTCTATCCCTTTAACTGGCCGAATTTTTCGCTATGCAATACGTAAAGGAATTATTGAGAATGATCCAACCCCACATCTGCAAGAGGCATTAAAGCCACGAAAAGTTAAACATATGGCTCGTTTGGATATCTCTGAGTTTCCACCATTTCTAAAGCGTATGGATCGTTATCACGGCAGTATCTTGGTTAAAACAGCATTACAACTAATGACATTAACATTTGTAAGGACTGCTGAACTTATCAATATGGAATGGAATGAGATTGATTTTGATAATCATTTATGGCGTATTCCTGCATACAAAATGAAAATGGCTCTACCTCATATTGTTCCTTTATCAAGACAAGCTGTTGAGTTAATTGAGGGATTAAGACCAATCACAGGTAACAAGCAATTCGTTTTCTATAATCACAGTAAAGCGAAACCCTTAAGTAATAATGCTCTTTTAAGCGCAATTCGAACAATGGGTTATATGGGAAAAATGACTGGACATGGGTTTCGTGGGCTTGCTTCAACTACTTTACATGAGAAAGGCTATATGCATGATGCGATTGAAATTCAATTAGCGCACACTGTCGGAAACTCTGTTTCTCAAGCTTATAATCATGCACAGCATTTAGATTACCGAGTAAAAATGATGCAGGAATGGTCTAATTTTATTGATAGGTTAAGGGAATAAAAGATATTATTTCTAATAATTTTCACAAAATTGTGATTATCTAACTTTGTGGTTTTTTAATCAAAATCATTACAGTAATAGATTTAAAAAATAATCTATTGAAATTACCATCTATCTCTCGACTTAAAAATAAACGCAAAATATTGATTTAAAACAATTAATCAAAAATTTAAAAATAAAACTTTAGCTAAATATAAGTTCCATAGGAACTATATCTCAAAAAACATTTAAAAAAAGATAACTTACTAAAGATAAAATATTCTTTATTTGTTAAATTAACAAAAATTTGAAAAATGGTTTAGATTTATGAATTTCGATGACTTGAAAACTAATATTGTAAATCTATTAAAAATATATAGAGGTCGTGGAGTTAGCCTCAGAAATGAAATACATCCCCTACTATCAAGTTTTACTTTCTTAGACCGAATCCACACTTGGTCTAGTTTATTCGTACATATCAGTGAACTTGAAGAAGATGTTGAACCCGATTTATTATCCAAATTAGGAGATCTGTATACGAAAATACAGGCTGATTTTAATAAAAGAGTTCTTTTTGAAGATAAATATTTGAGTGTCTATAAAGGATTACCTTGCTACGATCAATTAAAACAACATTTAGAAAGTCTCATTTCACCAGATCAAACTTTAGATTTGTCTAGAAATGGTGATTTCAAAGATCATATTTTCCAAGCTAAGCAAGAGGTAGCGCAAAAACATATATATCAGTTCAAAATTATTAGAACTTTTATCTTAAAAGAAAATATTCGTGTAGATGCTCTAAAAAGTGAATATGTAAATGAAGAATATGAAAAATTAGTAGCTTATAAAGAAGTTCGTTTACCTTGTTTTGATAGCATTATTCTCGATGATGCCACTCAAGAAATTATCTTATGTGCAGATCTATCATCACAATTTCACGAAGAAAACCTACGCGGAGCATTAGCTAAGCTTAGATTATATTTAAATCAACTTGTAGTTGAGCATATTCCTGATACTGGTTGTAATGTTTTCCCTGCCATTGGAAAACTCTATCATGAAGCAATAGGTAACGTTAAGAACCTATCATTTAAAACTGATGACGGCATTTCACATAATGAATCATCAAGAGTCGGTATTGAGGATTTACGTAGTGGTGAATATCATAAAGGTGGTATAGCAAATGCAACTATCGAGCCTTACAATATTACTAAGGAGTACAGTCTTGAAACCTATAAAGTATTAGTTACTGTTAAAGGATCTTGGCATGCTCTTGCAATCAATACAGGCATACCAAATCTAAATAACTTTTATGTTTCTACAAAAGACCAAGGTAGCTTTTTCAAAGCAATTGAAGAAATCGTCAAAACATCATGAACTCAGAAGCAGTTGATAGGCTTTACATTACGAAGTTCATTGAAACTAATGAACTCTCTGATGAAGAAGCAAACGAACCTCATTACCAAGAAATGATTACCTGGTTAGATAAATTCGTCACATATTTTTCTCATACAACAGAAAAGAGTTCCTATAAGCATATTACTTATAGCAGAATTTATGATGTGATTAAGCCTATTGAAAACTCTGAATTTAAAATATTTATAAATAATTTATTGATTTTGAATATTTTAGATGACCATTTTCAAGCATGTGACCTTCATTCTGAGAAGATTATTTCAGTTGAGAAAGAATGGATTAATGGCTGTATTCTCAACCAATCCTACATTGACCCTTTTACTGAAGAAGATATAAGTAAAGAGGAGTTTTCTAAAATAATTTCTCGATATTTTTCATTTACAGACGAGTTTAAAGAATATTTAAAACATGACCACTCTTGAATTTGACTTAACTGATCCTCTAGAAGAAAGTTTGTATAATCGAAGGTTAGCTATACAAAAAAATGACTATGAACTTTATATAAAACAATTATATAAAGATTTGGGTATATGCGTTAAAGATTTAGAATCAAAAGCGCATTATGCTCATTCACAAAGTGAAGATCAGCTATCTCTAATTATAGAAACCCAGCTAAAGGGTATGGGATATAAAGCATCTCATGATACTTTTCATAACGGTCATGTAGACATACATGTTCAGTATCGTCACTTTCTTTGGTTAGGTGAAGCTAAAATTTATGGCAGTCCAACTAAAGTTTTTGAAGGTTTTTTACAGCTGACCACGAGATACAGCACCTCTTCAACTGATAACTATCATGGTGGGTTACTCATATATATTCAAGATACAAAGATGCCCTCTATTGAGATTTTAGAAAGCTGGAAATCATTTGTTTCTAATGATCAACGTAAAAAAGATTATTGTTATGAAATTACATGTGCAGATAGAGCAGGAAGGAATCTCTATTTTGATTCTACCATGCCTCATCATAAGTCTGGGCTTGAATATTTCATAAGACACATGACAATAGATGTTCGGCACGATCCACAAAAATAGAATCTGTTATTACCACTTATATATTCTATCTAGTAAATAGCTACCAATTCTGTAGATACTTTATGTTTTTCTTGAGCTGTTCAGAATCACTAGACAATTGGCTCGTATTTTAATACCAATCGAATACATTAATAAGGCAAGATTTGCAATGCCGCGGCAAAGGATTTAGCTCAAATTTAACCTGACGATCTTGAACAAACCTCTGTAACTATATGGTTAGATTTGAGCTACTAATCAAATAAGGGTTTTAAATATATTTAAAAAATCGTGTCCTTAGCCACGATTTTTCCATTACCCAACATACGACATGAAACCATCCACATCCTTGGCTTTTATATACTCAGCAGGTTTCTCTATATCTGCTGCTAATGCAGCAAAATGTTGTTCACCACATTTTATCTTAGCCCCTTCCTGATGACGTAAATCATCCCACCATGTGCTTGATTTCGTTTCTACGACGAAAAAGAGCTTTTCCTCTCCTTCATCATCAACAACAATTGCCCAATCAGGGTTATATGTGCCTAACGGTGTTGGCACCTTAAACCAAGAAGGTAGTTTTGCATAAATTTTAATCTTTTCATTTTTCTCTAAATCAAGTGCAAAATTTTGCTCAACTCCCGCTGAGTCATATATGACATGGGTATAAACAGATTTCTGTGCTTCGATCATATCTTTTAGATATCCGCTTATCCCAACCTTCTTTTAACGCTGAATGAGAAAAAATAAATTTTAACTTTGTCCCAAAGCTTAGTAATTCCTCTTTTTTTCTCATGATTAAATTATATGCACGTTCCGAATCTTCTCTACCAGCTTGATTATTTTCAGCAGTATTAACTGATCTTCCTTTTCTATCAATTGAGAAATAACCGTCATGTACTTTCGTGACATCTGTACTGATATCAATTTCGTTAAACAAACTACTAAATTTAGAAGACTTTGCGAGCTTTTGATATTCCTCCTCAAATATCAAGGCATATTTACCTTTGACAGTATTCCCACTCTCATCGTATTGACGATAATGCTCAACACTATCAATAAAGAATAAGCTTAATACTTTGATCTTTTGACCATTCGCAGCAAAGCGCAATTCTTTTTCAAAATGCTCTTGGATGGTACGGCGAATCATTAATCGTTTCTGATCATCAGGATCTAAGCCTCCAATGTTTTCACCTGGGGTTAAAACACGGGCATAGCCTGCACCTTTGACTTCAATAGACTCATGCTTACCGCATGTAATTGTACCAATCTGCATATTTGCATAGATTGCACGATAGGTAACTGCTTCTAAATCATCGCCATCCTCAACCGTTAATACTTGACGTTTTATATTCTTGCCACTTTGAACATCAAGCTCAACTTTTGCAGTAATAGACCCCCTTGAATTTTGAGTTGATTCAAGTTTGATATATGGCTTGTTATAACCGCTATCAATTTCTAAAGAGGCTACTTCAATCTGCTTAACCAAGCCTTTTTCATATGCATCCACAGCATCTAGACGATACACCATATTAAATTTATCAACATGCGTCGCTGAATAACGTAAAGTGCATAGCGGATTCATCGTATCCAACGCTTTTTTACCAGCTCCGTTTAAGCCCCCATCAACACTTTGTGGCTCATCAACGATAATGATTGGATGCGTTGCCTGAATAAAATCAATTGGCTTTTCATCGTTAAAATCTTCACTTGGCTTATATAAATTGTTAATGTCTTTTTTGTTGATTGCACCAACTGTGGTGACCATGATTTGAATATTAGAGCTCGTAGCAAAGTTTCTTACTTGACCGGGTTTGTTAGAATCATAAAGGAAGTATTCATAGCCTTTAGCTTTAGGATATAAACCTTCAAAATGTTCTTGTGTGATCTGTAAGGTTTTGTAGACACCCTCTTTAATGGCAACTGAAGGCACAACAATAATAAATTTGGTGAAACCATATTCTTTGTTAAGCTCAAATATGGTACGTAAATAAACATATGTCTTTCCTGTACCCGTTTCCATCTCTACGGTAAAATCATTATTTCCCGGACTTTCAACTGGTTTGAGCCCATTTTTAAGTTGAATGCTTTTAAGATTGTCTGCAATCTCTTCATCTAATAAAAGTTTCCTATTCCCTATACCGAGCTGGGTATCTTCAAATAATGCCAAGTTCAAATTATCATTATTACGGTAAGTCACAGAGAATTCACTACGTGTAATTTCCTGTCCTTTAAATAAATTAACTACCGCATCAATTGCTGTAAGTTGATAATCTAAATTATCTTCAAAATGTAATTTAATCGTCGCCATTATAGCCCCCAATTTTCCTTAAATACGTTAAGCAGAGCTTCCTGTCTTTTTTGAATGACGTCTTGCGTCCATTTGGGCTCATTGAGTACTTGAGTTGTTAAAATATAAGATGACACGGCTTTAGAACCGGCAAAATAAGCTGTTTTTTTCTTCCCAAAATCATAATTTTGAGCTTTAGAATTACGGCGCTTATTTAATGGAACTAAATTAGCCAATTTATGAGTCCACACTTTTCTAACATTCTCATCTGGCCATAACTCTGCCCACTCACTTTCATCGTTCACTGTTTGAGGAAGGACATGCTCAATTGTTAAAATTGATGAATCATAGGTCGCTGCACCATCTGATAGAAATGAATCTAGTCTCAAAATAATGTGATTACGACGTCGAGCCGTTAAGCTATAAATATCACTCTGAAGTACATTCAACATTTGAATTTTTTCATCATTACTCAATTCGACTGTATTTATAGGTGACTCTAAGGAATGCTCTTGTTCTAATGCAAGCAGAACTAATTTATAACGCTCAATTCGCTCATTAATATTCAAACCACAGATATGCATATAAGCAGCAAGTCGCTCTAACTTCTCGAAGAACCACAGCATATATTCTGAATCACTCTTATGCTGAATCACAAACTGAATTGCTGATGGCACCCAATCTGAGTTATCAATTCGGTTCAACCACTTCAGGTAATTATTTACCTTTTCAGCATTAGCGGTTGCGGTATATGAGCTTGTTTTTACAATATCATAAGCATCTACATAAGGCTCTAATACTTGATCTACAAATACTTTTGGATCTGTAATGATGGATAATACATAACCTTTAAATTCTTCTAGAAGATTACGTTTTGCTTTTTCTTTAGAAAAAATCATGCGTATATGACTAAACAGATTATTAAAATCTTCTCGTCCGATACTTTCTTCAAGGTCTTCCCATTTTTTACTATAAGCTTCTCTATCAGTTTCTGCGCTCAATGCACCAATCACATCAGCTTTAATAATGTCCGTTGGCTGTAAATCTAAACCACGGCTATTCATAACTGAGAATACGCGGAAAGCTGTATTCTGACTTGGCGTTGTCACAGCAACGATAAAGCATCTTTGAACAAGGAACTTAATAAATTCTTTTAAGTTCTGTGCATCATTATCAAAAGTCGTTTTTACTTTCTCATATAGCACTTTACTATTTTGCTTAATATGCAACTTAGCCTCATTTTCCAATTGTTCATTATCGAGTTTAAAAAGTGCTTCAAACTTTAACTCTTGAACATACTGTTTAAAGTAATCTTTATCCCGCTCACGTAAGGTTAAACGGGGTTGTGGACTAATACCTTCAAACTCATTACCAGGTTCAAATATATACTTATACAGTGGACCGTTGATCCCACCTTGATCTAAAGCTGCAAACACTGCAAATAGTATTGTGAGTGTAGTTAAACGTTGCTGACCATCAATCACTTCAGCAAAAGGTTTACCTTCTTGCTTAATTAAAACAATACTACCCAAAAAATACTCATCTTCTTTTTCAGTTTGGAAGAAGTTATAGAGATCATCGAAAAGTACTGAAGCATGTTGTTCTTCCCATGTATAAGGGCGTTGGTAAGATGGAATGACATACTGAAAATCTGAACTAAAGATTTTGGCTAGAGGGTACTCTGCACCACTAATTTTTTTACTCATGGTGTTCTTTAGTAACTAGATCCATTAATTTCGCAAGTACATCGGTATTTTTAGGGAATTGAAACACCCCCTTATCTAATAACTTTTCTACCTGCAATGTTGCAGTTCGACCATCTTGATAAAAATTAGACGCAAATGGTTCATAAGCTGTTTCATGCAAATAGCTTTTTCTATTAGGTATAGTAGTTTCGTCTACACCAAAGTGAACTCTAGGAGGATTCTGTTTTAAAGCCCACTCTGTTTTTTCTTCATCCCAACGCCAACCTGTTGAAGGTTTTTTACAAGGTAATCCCGTAATTGGATGATAGATTTCATGACGTGGTCTACTCTCACGACCATCATCTGGTCCTGCAAAATCGGCCGCAAAATAAAGTCCTCTATCATCAGACCAATTATAATGTTTATGCGCTTTTCTAGGATCAGATGCTTTTAGGCTCTTGTACCACTTCATCATCTCTTCACGAATCTGCTCATGATTCCCATCATGTTTATTCACCAAGTCCTGATAAAACACTAAAACCTCATCTACACCCTCTTTTTTTGTACGCCAAATACCACTTTCAATAGCCACATTTTTATTTTTTGTATAGCAGAGAATATATTCGTGCATGATTGCTACTAACTTTGAATCGCCCTTTTTAGATTTCTGCCAAACAATTTGTGCAACGAAATTTTCTTCACCAAAAATTTCATTACAGATTTCTCTTAAACTGACGACCTCACTATCATCAATAGAAATAAAAATAGCGCCGTCTTGAGTAAGAAGTTGTTTAGCAAGCTGAATTCTCGGATACATCATATTCAGCCAAGCGGTATGTTTCCTACCAATCGTCTCTTTTTCACTTGAATTTGCAGAACCATCTTCATCAAGTTGTCCTGTATATTTTAGATAAGTATCTAAATTATCTTGAAAGCGATCTGGATAAATAAAATCTTTTTCCTTGTTGTAAGGAGGATCGATATAAATCATTTTGATTTTATTGGCATAGCTCTTTTGCAAAAGCTTTAAAACTTCTAAGTTATCACCTTCAATAAATAGATTTTGCGTCGTATCCCAATCCACACTTTCATGTGGACATGGCAGTAAAGTACCAAGTGACGGTGTAAAGGCATTTTGACGGGCTTTTTTCTTGCCGTGCCAATTTGATCCAAACTTTTCTTCACCTTCTTCAAGAACACCTAAGTCCCCAAAGACATGACGAAATACATCAAAATTGACTTTTCCATCTCGTACTAGCTCAGGAAACAACTGTTGAAGTGCTTCAATATTTTCTTGTTGAATATCTAAAGACTGACCGTCTTGCAATGTAACTTTCACAGAGTTTTTCCTTATAAACTACGTACGTGGTCTAAGCCATTTTGTTGAAGAATCGCAGCTAAATTAGTTTTAACCACATCATTTTCAAAAGCACTGTCTCTAAAGAAAATGTGTGGTTTATTTCCTGGCGCTAATTCTTGATACCAATCGATGATGAGTTGAGCCATAGACTCAATGTCACCTGCTTGGATATGTTCATCCAAACATGCAAACGTCGCTCCATAGCCAATGCTATACACAGTTTTTTCAGCAACCTTACGTTCTGCGATAGGTGTTGCGAGATCAATACCTCGCTTCAGCAGTAGTTCATACAAAATATCTTGTTCTGTGCGACCTTCTATTAAGTGATTTTCACTTGCTAAAAGTGTTGCCTCTAAATCAGTAGGATCTGGATTCCAAGGCTGGATATTGGATTGAGCAAGTTTGAAAACTTTGAAGCCTAGATCTAATGACTGATCAACATCGGTTTCTTCTAGCTTTTCTTTAACTAGCTTTAATCTTAATTTAGTAATTTCGCATATATTCAGTGAAAGAGAGCGTTCATTTAAATACTTAATCGAATTAAGAATAATCTTCTTGGATAAACCTGTTGCCGTCTTAGCCATAGCCTCTAAACTTTCGGGCAACTGCACTAGAATATATTTAACTCGATGAGCATTCAGAACGTTATGAAGCATTACAGCATGTCCTGTCGTTCCAGAACCCGCAAAGAAATCTAAAACAACATCATTTTCCTTTATATTTAATGCTTTAAAAAAATCTATCAATAATTCTTCATCTTTGGGATTAGTGAAAATATTTTCACCAAATAAAGCTCTTAATCTTTTAGATGCAACACGACCATCTTTGAAACGCAAACTTGTTAGACTTTTCATCTCAGTATTTTTCAAATACGTCTTTAAACAAGGTACTGTTGTTTCATCAATACCAAAATGTACTCCCCCACTCGCAATTAGCTCATCCATTGTAGATTTCGGACAGAACCAACCTCTAGAAGGTTTTTTAACATTCTTCTTAGTTACAGGATGTTCAACCTCATATACATATTGTCCAACATTTGGTCCTGAAATATTATCAGGGAAATAAACGCCCTTTTCATCCATCCAACTGTAGTGCTTACTATCAATAATCGGATTAGAGTCAGGAAAAGTCTTATACCAATCTAGGGCTGCTTGATGGATTGCTTTCCAATCATTGCCATGCTCATTTTTGAATTTTTCGAAGGCTTTATAAATTTCATCAATGCCCTCTTTTTTCTCGAGCCATTCACCTTTATTTACCGATTTATTTTTTGTGAAGAAAACAAAATATTCATGCTGTATCGAAATATAGTCTTGATCATTTTTACTACTATTTTTCCAAACAATCTCTCCACAGTAGTTTTCTTCACCAAAAATTTCTTGTGCAATTTTGACTAAATTGACATGCTCATTTTCATCAATAGAAATTACTAAAACGCCATCATCCTTTAAAAGAGATCTCGCTAATAACAGGCGTGAATACATCATATTCAACCAATTAGAGTGCTTACGACCCGCTTTTTCTTTCGCTGATGTTAATGAATTACCTTCTTCATCTTTTTGCCCTGTATAAAGAAGATAAGTATCTAAGTTTTCTTGAAAGTTATCTGGATAAATAAACTCACTACCAGTGTTGTAGGGAGGATCAATATAGATCATTTTTACTTTATTGGTATAACTCTTTTGTAGAAGCTTTAACACTTCTAAGTTATCACCTTCAATAAATAAGTTTTGCGTGTTATCCCAATCTACACTTTCTTCTGGACATGGCAATAATGTTCCAAGTGAAGGCGTCAATGCCGCTTGACGGGCTTTCTTTTTCCCATGCCAATTCAAGCCATACTTTTCTTCACCTTCATCCAAAACCTGTTGGTCACCCAAAAGCTGACGCAAGGTGTCGAAATTAACTTTACCTTCAGAAAAAACTTCAGGAAAAATCTGCTTTAGATGTTCAATATTTTGCTGAACCAAATTTTCACTTTGGTTTTCTTCAAGACTTATTTTTTGCATAACCATTACTTCAAAGTTTAAAAATTGGAGGATTCAAATTTATATACGACAAATAATCGTCTGAATTTCATCTTTCAGCTTATGTAGCTGAACATTAAGCTCAACCTGTCGCCCTAACTGCTTTTCTTTCTTTAATTTATTGGAGATTTCTACTTGTCTTTTTTACAATTCAATTAAATTTTTCAAAGCACTCGCACGACTCTCTATGGATAGAAAATCATTCTGTGATGCAAGCTGAAAAGAACCACTATAACCTGCACATTGCAAGGCAATTAGGCGTTCTTTTATCGAATCATAAAAATGATAAAAGCTTTGGAATGATAACTGAGATAGTTGCATGCTTTCTAAAAATTTCTGTTCTACTACCGACAATTGCGCTAAATTCAGCCAAGATGAAATGATGCTTTCTTCAAGTACCCACTTTTCTTTATCGGACTGATTGATACGCTTATGCATGACAGCAAAACTGAGGAAGTCCACGTCTTCATTGTCAAAATGAAATAAGATCACTAATTGGTAAGGAATACAACGATTAAAAAATTGCTGAATCCTTTCTATGTTCTTTTTCTCTTCGACTTCAACCAGTAAAACCGCAATTTCTAAATATTCACGAATTTCAGTTTGGTACGCAGGAATGTTGATCGTGCTCGGTTTAAAACTATATAACCACGTAATTTTAGATATATCCTTTTTTAAACATTCCCTATCTTTTGCATCTAAAATATTTTTATGACCATCATTTGCCTGCTCAAACAGTTTCTTAAAGACTGTTTTATCTACTTTGCATTTCTCAGGGATATTTAAGTGATTCAAAAAAAAATCGAGTAAACTCATTTTTATCCCCTATTTTAATCTGTAATAACCAAATAAGAAACAACTGTGAAATCCTCTAGGTTTTGACTATCTGAGATTGACAATACAGTACCGCCCTTATGGAAGAGGCTTTCTATACCCTTCTCTTCACTTTTCCCCTCAATACTCTCAATCGCTTTGACTAACATTTTTTTAAATAAAGTCGTATCCTGCCCCTGTTTGGTCATTAAATTGACCTGTTGGTAAGCCGTTTGATCGACTTGAACTTTAGCTAAAGAGGCTAATTTAACAATATCTAAAATTTGTTTGAGCTGGTTATATTGATGTACAACGTCTAAATCAAAACTAACATGTACTAAAAAATATGGATGCAAAGGATAGTGATCACTAATCAGCAGAGCATTTTTTCCCATTTTTAAGCTTTTCAGGCAGAAAATAATTCCTTTAGGAATATCATAACTATCTTTAAATTGTTGAATAGAGATAGCTGAAAACAGCCCAAAAGGCATAGCCTCTAACTTTTGTAAATTATTCGGTGTATTAAGGTAATTCGATAGATCTAAGCGGAAATCATTTAAAGTTAAATCAGTGAGTGCAATCCCACCTGCTATATCTTCCAAGTCTATAACGGCATCTTTAAGTTGCTGTAACTGTTTTTTTCTATATTCCAAATCATTCATTTCAATATTATTAGGATCAATAACGTTTTCTTCACCTGTTGCCGAAATATCTAATAACACCATGCGTCCTGAAACTTTAGCTTCAAGATTAATGTACTCATCTAATTCCATATTAGGCCAGAAATTAATTAATTGTATTTGTATATTCTTAGAGCCTAAACGATCAATACGTCCAAATCGTTGGATAATTCTGACTGGATTCCAGTGAATATCATAGTTAATCAAGGTGTCACAATCTTGTAAGTTTTGCCCCTCACTAATACAGTCAGTTGCGATCAGTAAATCTATTTCATTCTCATCTGAAATATTTGTTTTATTACGTTCTTTAGATACTGGAGAAAAGGCGGTAAGCAATGTATTAAGATCCGTTCCTAATCCTTTTAATGTTGTTTTATTCGATCCGCTACCAGTAATGAGAGCACTATGGATCCCTAAAGTATTTACCCCCCAAGATGATAACTCTTTATAAAGATATTCAGCCGTATCTGCAAAAGCGGTAAATACGATTAATTTTTTATTGTCTCTATTAATTGGATTTTCAACTTTAAATAGAATTTCCTGTTTGAGCTTTTGAAGCTTCGCATCTCTTAAAATATCAATTTCCTGTGCAATTTGCAGAATCGAGGTTAAGAATATTTGATCTGCGGCCAAATCTTGCTTAAAGCGGATCAAATCCATATCTTGCAAAAGCACTTTGGTTTTGTTACCAATCATGTAAGGTTCAAGCTCAGCAGACTCAAACTCTATATCTTGGATTTCTTCGATATTTAAAGCCTCAATGTCACTCTGTTGTAGTTTATCAATCTTATCCAAAAGACCTGTCACTTGATTAACTAGCTTTGCAACAGTAAGTGTAAACGAATGAATCGAGCTTTCCATA
Source organism: Acinetobacter bereziniae (assembly GCA_009912575.1). Lineage (GTDB taxonomy): Bacteria > Pseudomonadota > Gammaproteobacteria > Pseudomonadales > Moraxellaceae > Acinetobacter > Acinetobacter bereziniae_A. The sequence goes on along the minus strand of WNDP01000065.1, from coordinate 10,308 downwards.
CGCTTCAATAAATTAACGCGCATTAAATGAATTAAGCTTTCTTCACGGTCAATCTGTTTAAAGACGCCTTTACCCCCTCCAACAGCTTTATCATATTTACGAGAATATTCGTCTTTTTTATCATTTCGAACATACTTCAGTGGCGAGTATCCTGCCAAAGTCAGTCGGCGTATTGTTTTATTCACTTCTTTAAGTTGTGGAAATTCTGCTTTCAAGTCTAAATCAGCATAAATATTTTTGGGTTTTAAACGTTCAGGAAATTTACCTATATCTTCAACACCATAATATTTTTCGATATGCTTTCTCGAGCGAGCAATCGTGACAATATCTAAAAGTTTGAAATAATCAAAGCTCATACTGTCTAGCAAATTTGCAGTCGTTCACTCATCTACTGGTAGTTTTACCCATTGATTGAACTGCTTCTGAGCCAGCATTAAAGTCCTTTCTATACTCTTAATGCCCTAGTCTATAAAAGCAACATCACGTCCTTCTGTAATGAATGCAATTTGATTTTTCAAATCGTTCATTCTGTTATTTACTGGTGTTGCTGATAACATCAATACTTTGGTCTTAACACCAGCTCTCAGTACCTCATTTATTAACTTTTCGTATCGACTATTGCCAGTCACTTTAGTCGGTGTATTTCTAAAATTATGTGATTCATCAATCACTACAAGATCATAGTTCGCCCAATTCAAGGTTTCTAAGTTAATTTCACTAGAAAAGCCTTGGGTACGTGTCAGATCTGTATGGTTTAAAACGTCATAATTGAAGCGATCTTCAGCTAGGATATTGCGTTTATCGTTGATGGTATACATCGTCCAATTATCACGTAATTTTTTTGGACATAAAACCAAAACGCGATCATTACGTAATTCATAATACTTAATTACAGCTAAAGCTTCGAATGTTTTACCAAGCCCTACACTATCAGCGATGATACAACCATTAAATTTTTCAAGCTTTTCAATAGCCCCAACCACCCCGTCTTTTTGGAATTTAAAAAGCTTATTCCAAACCATAGACTGTTTAAATCCAGTCTTACTTCTCAATAATTTTTCTTGATCCAGATCACATAGAAAGTTATTAAAAATATTAAATAATGTCAGTAAATAGATACTCTCTAAAGGCTGATCCTCTGTGAGCGTTTCAAATCTTTGGATAATTTCTTTTTTTATATGAATTAGATTTTCCTGATCATCCCAGAGATTTTTAAACCATTCCAAAACTCTGTGAGCAAGTACAGCATCATCCGTGTAAGTAATCATTTGCTGTTTTAGTGGAGTTATTTCACCCAACCCTTCTGGACTAAAAGAGGCATCTCCATAAATCGCAGATATAGCATCTCCTTTTTGGATACAAATGATGTTGTTAGATTCAGCAGCACGCTGATTGACAGCCATTTCGACATGAGTCTCATTAAGCCAATCCAAACAATTCAGAGCTACTCTTTTTTGATCTAGCTGATTTATTAAGCCTGTATCTTTTTCACAACCTACCAATGGCTGTATACCATCAAATGACTGATATATAAGAATTTTTGACTTTTTAATACCAGATAATTCTTTTCTTAAAGCATCAAAAGCATAGATCGTGAATTTACTTGACTGCATCGATAAGGTAGCATCTATACTATCAATTTCTTTCAACTTTTCACTTACCGTTTCTGTCTTATTATCAATTAAAATCACAATTAACCCTCTTAATTATTTTAAATAACTATTTATATAATTTTGTAGCTCAAAAAAACTATCACTTTAGACAACAATTTTAAGATTCCAGAGAACATACCCATTCTCTTTAGCCTGTCCATAAGCCCAATTAGCAACACTATGTGAACGTTCAATATCCGTCAAAAAACCCATCTTTGATAACTCATCTGTAATAAGGCAATCAAAGTTCTGGTTTCGTTCTTGCCACTGTAACAAAAACTCTTCTGACGCCAAGAAATCTCTTTTAGCCGAATTGCATTTTTCATCTGCAAGTACAAAATTATGACCTGTATCTGCCGGGTACATCGCCCAAGGTATGAAATGGTCTACAGCCCAATTATTTTGCTTAATTGGCTTTTGACAATAGAAACATTTACATGCTTGAAGGTCCACTAAGAACTCCCCTACTTGTCGAAGCTGATTTCGGCTTGGTTCAAACATAAATGTTGCCAGATCAGGTAAACCATCTAGAACCAATAAATTACTTTTATTTAACCTTACAAAATCAACCCACTTTTTCTGGCATAACTCTTCAATAATTTCACTGAATTGACGTAAGCAATACATAACATTGGGCAAAAGTATGAGCTGTTTTCGAGAATCTTCTAAACAATATAAAAACTCAACATTTTGGCCTTTAAAATTTTGCAAATAAGTTACAGGCATCTTCTTTACGATATCTGCCACTTTCTTTTTCAATTGCAGCCAATAGATATGATCTCTTCTAGCTAAGGCAAGGGATTTATAACTTTTCTGGGTAGTGTGAATTAAGCTAATAATTCCTGCTTGCTTGCCATTATTCTGTTGTAATAAGAACGGTTCATTTTCATTAAAATGAAATGGAAGAGTCTGCTTCCAGTATAAATCTATAAATTTTTCTGCAATATCCAGATAGTCTAAAGTTAAGTTTTCTCCAGTATCACACCCCTGTTCAATCGCCAAGCGGGAAAGACTCATCAACAAAGCAAATTTATAAGAGGAAGAAAAACTTCCTGAATGTAAAATTTGCTGGATGTTTTTCAGAAACTTAAGTTGCTGCTGTGGTGTAGGTATAGTTACTGTCATTAATTATTCAATTTTGTTTTTTAAATACGATATTAAGCCAATCTTCATTATGATCGGGACGCTTATCAATGGTAATCCATTGTTGTAGCAATAAAATATTATCAAATTTTTTTAATATGCTCTGTGCATGTGATTCATCCATATCGGTAAATTGTCTTCCATCCTTATAACGATCTCCCGCACCATATTTAAATGACATATAGCAGACACCATTCACTTTTAATGCTTTAAGTATTCTTTTCAGTACCTCAGGCAAACGTTTTCTTTCACAATGTAATAGTGAAGCACATGCCCAAATACCATCATATTTATTTAATTCGGACAACTCATAGAAACTTTCAAAACGCACATCGACTCCAGTCAACTGACATGCTTTATCAACCAGTTCTTTTGAATAATCTGTTGCTGCAACCTGATAACTTTTATTCTTGAAAGCCAAGGTATCTCTACCTGAACCACAACCTAAATCAAGTATAAAAGCCTTATCTGATAGATAGCGTAAAAATGGTTGGTATAGGCTCTCCATATCTACCTCAAATGTAGACTCGAAAAATCCCAATGCATTGATATCGTAATAATCTAAAGTTTGTTTCATTTATAACATGAGTAATTTTTTTCGATTCTACCAAAAAAATAAGGGAGCAAAAGCTCCCATTACTCTCGTTGTTCTAGCTTAGACTCAATCCACTGATGGATTTCCCAAGCTGACCAACCAATACGCATTTCAGTCAGCCGTATAGGCTGAGGAAATGTAGGATCGTAATACTTTGATTCCTTCTTAATCATCTCATAGATTTTTGATCGACTAAGGGCAGTAAACTCAACAACATGCTTGATGTTAATTATTTGATTCATCTGAAAAGTTTGACCTGTGAACGCATTCATGATGTTTTTCTCCTAATCAATGAAGCGAGCGCATTTCGCTCAAACAATAGGTCAATTCCGTAAGAAATTATTTTTACTAGTTCAAAGCCTGAACCGACTGCTGCAAACCTTTTTGAATATCCTGAACATGAGTCAAATCATGAGCCTGTTGGTGTTGGTCATATTTTGATTCATCGTTGTAAAACTCCTCAACAATATCCAGCCCCTCTTCACCTCCTACCTCAAAACTGGCATTGCCATAGCCCTGCCGTGCAACATGATCTAAAGCCTCCTGATAAAACCCTGCTGCCTTGCTTTGTTCATCCATCTGTTTAGCTGAAGTAATGGCTTCACTTAAGTTCACTCCATCACGTAAGCTCAAGTCCACGTAATAGATTGGAGTACGATAACTTTGCGTGGTGCTTTTACCTCTCAGAGTGAGTTGTAATGGTAAGCATGAAAGCAAATCACCTGATGCTGCATGATAGTATCGAAGCCTTGCTGCCAAAGTACGAATGCTATTAAAACCTGTGGTTCTAAAGATAAATGTGCCAAATTCATCCGATTCATCTAGATTGACGTAAAGTCTGCCATATGGCTTGCACAACCCGCCCTGAGCCAGTGGGCATAAATCAGGTGATGGGCATGGATGCTGTTCAATGCCATTCTGCCCAAGTCGCTGACAGCTTTCCCCATTATCTGAGCAGACTAACCGTCCTGTTTGACGGTCAAATAGACTGTACTCTGCTCGTAGATTAAGTTCAGGATCGTTGAAGATCATGCGGACTGGAATAGTTCTCAGTTTTTGGTTTTGATTCGGTGCTTTGGCTCGAAGCTGCTCATCTAAGGGATGTTTGACCCAGCCATCCTTATTTTGGATTTGGCTAGTAATAGTAAATTGGTCATCCTTTTCAGGAAGTCGTTTGCCATTCTTTTCCACGATCTTGCCGATGCTGATACGACCGAGTACAGGTGGGGTAATAGTTAAACCTTTAATCATGATGATGTCCTCTATATAGATGTATAAATAAAATTTTGCGCATAAAAAATCCCATACCTGTTGAGGTATGAGATCGGTTAGCTTTTGATAATCGTTGGTTTGATACTTTTGTTAGGATAATAAATGGTGGAATGAATAGCTGTCCTATCCACCATTCGGGTAAATCTGAAAACGTCGTGTTCCTGCTTTAGTTTGTGGAAACTGTTGTAGATATTCAGGGTATTGTTTCAGTAAAGCTTTGCTGTTTAAGGTAGTTGAGTCCTGTGATTTCTTCCAAGTGACAGAACCACCTGTAAACACTGCTCGCTCTGCATCTTTCATCAGCATTTGTAGTTGATGTTTGAGTTCATCAAAATACTGTTGATGTTGTTCAACCTTATGTCGCTCCTCTAACAACTGGTTAAATAAATAGTTGGCTTGTTCATTTTGGCTGAGGTCTTCTACTGATAACGGAATTTGCTCAGGGTAGAGTTGCTGCAAAGCTTTGGCTGAGGATTCTGAGGCATCGACACTGGGTAGAATACCCGACTCAACACATTGCCAAAAGTGACGTTCGGCATTAATGATGTGCTGAATTACAGTTTCGTTGCGTGTGACCTTAAATATCTTGCTTTCATGTCCACAGATCAAGACACAAATATGTGCTGCTTGTTTGCCTGTCACTGCTAACTGATGTTGTACCTGACACAGCACATATAAAGGCACACCGTCTCGCCATAACTTTGCACCATATTCACCTACGGTTTTACACTCTAAAATCTGAACTTCGTCATTGCCCACCACGGCATAATCCAAATTCGCCAACATAAAGTGTTTGTCGTCATCTGGGTGCTGTAACACTGCATTGACCCGACGTACCTTATTATTGGTATGCATGCTGTAGTATTCAGCAACAAGAGGTTCTAACTGTTTCCCCCAATATAAAGGTGCATAGCCTGCGCTTTCATCTTCGATATTTTGTTGCATCCGTCCTGTTTTAATCATCCATAGTTCTAGCATTGACATATAGGGATTTAGTCCACAAGCGGTTGCTGCATCACTGCTGCCAATACCCTGTTTTCTGACTTCTAACCATTGTTGGTAATTTAATTGTTTAGTATTGGCTAGGCGTTTCGCTACGGGTACCTTGGTTTTTCTAGATGTTCGTTTGCTTCGTGTTCCAATCTCAACGGACTGGATGAATGGGTTTATGTTGGGTAAATAATGTTGTAGCGTTGGATTGTTCAAAGTGTTTTGAATCTGGATATTCGAGTTCATGATTATTCCTGCATTAATATTAAAGTCGGGTAAAATGGAATTGGCGGCATAAAAAAGCTGCATCCAAAGATGCAGCTCAGTAAAATTCAATTGTGATCATGTTCTGCTTAGGCTAAATCATTTAAACAGTTAGTCTAAGGGCTTGTTCTAACGCACGCTGCTTAATGGCTGCACCTGCGCCAAACCAAGCTGAATCTAAACGATGATCTGTGCTCATAGCACGTCTTTCATGATCAACGAACTCGGTCATGGAGCAAAGCAATCCATAGGCAGTATCCTTAGCAGAACTGAGTTCAGCCCCTCGCCCATGTCCATTAAACATGGTCATCACTTTCGACATTGCCCGTCCGTTCGGTTCGGTTTTATTGTCTGCTTTAGATGAGGTGGTTTGATTTGGCATGGCTACATTTCGATAAAACTGAATAATGCTTTCATCTTGTTCAGCCATACTGAGGTTGGTATTGTTAAACACTGCATCAAAATAGGCTGCCGCTTCCTGTTGAGTCACTTTACGTTGACTGAGTTGTTTCATTTCATACATGTGTTCATCCCACGTACGAACTGAAATACCAAGTTGCTGTTTGACTTTCTCCGCATCAAACTTGGTACTGTGGGGTACTTTCACCACACCAACATTGCCTTGTTGTCCTTTCAAGGCAATCGCCAAAGTGTTGTTGCAGACGACTCGAATGCTGGTGAATTGTGCGGTAGTTGCCAGCGTTCCATCACAAGCGGTTGCCAACAAAATATAGCCATTGCTGACATCTTTTCCTTTTAAGGCTGAGCTTTGCCCTGTTCGAGCTAGTGCCCAAAACTTTTTGCCACCTTTGAGTACGCCTGCGGTTTCCAGTTCAAAGCCTGATTGTTCAGTTAGGTCTTTATAGAAATGTAGAATTTCCATCGGTTGCACTTCCTGAAAGCGTTGACTCACTACCGATAGCGGTGCATGAGTATCCGAGCGATATAAAACCCGTTGTTCTTCAAACGGTAAAATAATGCTTTGCCCACGTTCATTTTGTGCCATATAGCTGACATCGGAAGATTCAATTCGCCAGTCCATACCCGCTTGTTGTGCCCACACTTCTAAGGGTTGATTTTGGGTCAATTGATTACCTAAACCATGCCAAGGTGTTTGCCCAACGAATGCCATTGTTTCGACTAAATGTGCCATAAACTTTTCCTTGAATAGATCAATCTTGAATTGTTTCAATTTCAGATTTTGTGCATAAAAAAAGGCCTGCTGGGGGAGCAGACCAAAGTGAGAAGTCATTGAGATGCATGTGAATGCATTGATTCACTTAGATGGTATATATCTGAAATTTATTCTATTTCTGATATTGTTTATTTCTAAGAAAGCTTAACTCACACTTAGTATTATTAGTGGGTACAAATAAGCCAAAATTAACTTAAGGGGAAATAAGATTGGAACACCAAACTAAAAAACTTGCTGTATTAATTGATGCCGATAATTCTTCAGTAAATTCAATTAGTCCCATATTAGAAGAGATTGCCAAGTATGGTATTGCAAGTGTCAAACGAGTTTATGGAGACTGGAGTAAAGATGTTCTAAATAAATGGCGAGATATTCTTTTACCTAATGCAATAACGCCAGTACAGCAGTTTGCTTATACTGTTGGCAAAGATGCTACCGACATGGGACTGATCATTGATGCAATGGATCTTTTGTATAGCGGTGCTTTAGATGGTTTCTGTATTATTTCTAGTGACAGCGACTTCACCCCATTAGCTTCAAGAATCAGAGAAAGTGGTCTTGTGGTTTATGGGTTTGGCAGAAAGCAAACACCTGAAGCATTTAGAAAGGCTTGTGATAAGTTCATCTACGTTGAAAACTTAACAGATGAAGAGAAAGTTTTAACTGAGAGCAAAGACACTATTGTGGAAAAAGAAAATAATAATGTTAAAAGCATCATAGACAAGGATACTTCACAACAAGTCGACCGCCCTACTCTCAATTTAATTTACAAGGCAGTTAAAGACAATTCAGATGAAAATGGCTGGGCCAACCTCTCTGAAGTAGGTCAATATATTAATAACGTTCGCCCCGATTTTGATTCTCGTAATTATGGACGAGCTAAACTTTCAGGCTTAATAAAAATGCTCAATCTGTTTGAAACTAGAATAGAAGGCAGCCAAATGTTCCTAAAAAAATTAAAAAACAATAAGGTTTCTAATACTGATAATAAATCAACCTAACTCACCATCTAACATTTAAAGTGATTTGACGTCCCCTAAAGCAAACATTATCATTCACTTGCTGGCCTACATTGCCAGTCGGTTTTAGCAGACCGTTTACCCAAAGCACACTAAAAAGTTAATCTTTTTGGTGGGCGACCCTGTGTGTCCTCCCTCTGCGGCGGAACGGGAGGGGGACACCTTCGGGTGTGCTGATCTTTTTGGGTATCAGTCTGCTAACCCCTTTTCGTTTCGCCACCATTATTTAGCAGTGATGCGGTGAAACTTCTTTATACCCAAAGGAGTCAACCATGACTAATCTCTATTCTTATTTCTGGGCATCAGCCCTATCCTTCGTTGATAAAATCCAAAACACTAAATTATTGAGATATCAGGTCTTTAACATTAAAGCGCTCAATTTATAACAACACTTTTGGTACATCACAATTTCAGCTTTCAGCCCTATCTATTGATTCAGGTCAGATTTGTGCTGCCATAAAAAAGAGATTCACTATCTAGGTGAATAACAATAAAAGCTGCTTTGTGTTGTGAGCTGGAGCATGTTTCAACACCGATGGTAAATAACAATCAAGATCAATTTACCTGTAGGTCTACGCATCTCTCCAATACATAAAATAAGGACACGAAGATGAAAGGCAAGATTTTAGATTTCACGATTCAAACCAATATGGGAATTATTCTGGGTAATGACCAAAAACGTTATAACTTTGTAGGTAGTGAATGGAAAGAACAGCACGCACCTGTTCGGGGTAATAAAGTCGACTTTGATGTAAATGCTGAAGGTCAAGCCACAGGTATCTACCTTGATTTCATGACAGCACCTACATCTGGCAACCAAATCAAAACATCTACACCCTCTCCAACGTTTGCTAATGGCAATCCAAATGATTCAACAAAAGCAACCAACAACAACATTGAAACTATCCTTACTGACTATCAACATGCGATTTTGACCTGCTTTAAAAAGTTTGCAGATTTTAAGGGTCGTGCTAGACGCAGTGAGTTTTGGTATTTTGAGCTGTTTTGTGTGTTGATGAGCCTAGCCTTTAGCTTTATCAGTGAAGATGCGGCAACCATTGCCATGATAGTCACGTTCATTCCAAATATTGCGGTCAGTGTCAGGCGTTTACATGACATTGGGCGTTCAGGTTGGTGGATGTTAATCGCGCTTGTGCCCATTGTAGGAATACTTTTATTGCTGTTCTGGGCTGCTCAAGAAGGCGAACCTACAACAAATGCCTATGGTGAATCACCTAAAGCCTAGTCAATAAAAATCATTCCACCGTATCTAAATAGAATCTGTACATCCATGCCTGCACAGCCCATGCATGTAAACGTTTTAGGAATCATCATGAATAAAAAAATCATCATTACCTTAATCACAGCTTGTTTAATGCAAGCTTGTACTAAAAATGAATCTACAGAAAACGCATCATCAAATAGCGCTCAAACAGAAGCTATTAACGCCAATACATCTGACTCTCAAAAGTTCATTGATCAAGGCAAAAATGATATTGCAACCTATGGTAAAGAGACCTTGCAATACCTTCTTGATCAGAAATACCCTGCTCGCTATACCGCCTTTTCAGTCGATAATGTTAAATTCCTACGTCAGCAATCAGAAGATCTTTTTCTTTATACATGGAACATCCGTTTTTTAGACAATCAATCGGATGATGTCTATGGCTGCGATAGCCAACAACTATCATGGAATAAAAAAACCTCAGATATTGAATCAGCCTTAAATGAAACTTGCTTTGATATCATTGAGCGTAGCAATGCTCCTACAACTCAAAATGAAACCACTTCGACAATTCCTGCAACCTCTCCAGTTAAAATTGCATTAGAACAAAATCCACACCACTCATTTATAACAATGATCAAAGTTCAATCTGAACCGTACCATGTTTGTCGGAGACTCAACATTCTGAGAAACTACTCCGATGAAAAAATCAAACTATACCCCTGAAATCAAAGAAAGAGCGGTTCAACTTGTTATTGAATCCGAAAAAGATTATCCATCGAATTGGGCTGCAATCACTGCTATTGCTCCCAAGATAGGTTGTACCCCTGAAACACTGCGTGTTTGGCATCAAAAATATTTGGATCAACAAAATCCAGTTAAAGTACAGCATCTTTCAGATCAAGAACGTATAAAACAACTGGAACGTGAAAATAAAGAACTGCAACGCGCTA
>WNDP01000064.1 GCA_009912575.1 Acinetobacter bereziniae | reverse complement strand
GACACCCATGACTTTACAAGCTCTGGATACATTCTGAAGTTCTTCAGCTAAATTGAGTAAGCCTACTTTGTGTTTAATGATTTGATTGTTAGTATGCAACATAAGAAAGTTACCTTTGTTTGATTAAGATTCGACACCTTTATCAAAACGGGTAACTTTCTCTTTTTCAAGATCAATGTCTGATCAGATCTGAACTAATACATATAAAGATTTTTAGAGCTAGTGCGTAACATCAGTAATTAAATAAAAAATATCACCTAAATTGTCGCGACTATCCTCAATCAGACTTTGAACACTAGCAACCAAACTATCAACAGTGAATTGATGAATAATAATTGTATTTGTTTGCCAATAAAATGCACCAAAAGCATTCTCACCTGTTTGACTGTCTCTTTGCATTAGATATTGGATATTTGCAATCGTTGCTGCACTCCCCCAATAACTTTTACCTTCTGTTTTAATCCAAAAATCTATGTTTTGCTGAGTAATATCATTGTTGGGAATTTGATGATGTGTTTCTATACTGAATTTTTCATTTTGATAAATTGTTTTCATAAGGTTTAGACTGTCTCAACACCTGTTATGAGTAATATATTTTTCTTTGTTCTCTCAATATAAGCTTCAAACCCAATATTTCTTGTTCAATTACAACATATCATAACTCTATCAATAGCTATGCAGAACTAAATAAAAAACAAGGAAAAGCAGTACTTTTTTTGACTTTAACTTGAGTTTTAAAAATAACATAAAAAAGCCTTCATTCACATGAAGGCTCCTTAAAACTCAATCTACACAAATAATTAAAAATTATTTCGCAGCTTCGCCCCATGCTGGAACAACTTGTTGCATCAATGGTTTTAACATTTTCATAGAACAAGCGATCACTTGACCATTTTCCATTGAATCTGAACCACCACGTGCATCAACAACAGTACCACCTGCTTCTTTCACAAGTAATTCACCTGCTGCGATATCCCAAGGTTTTAAACCAAGTTCAAAATAAGCATCTAAACGGCCAGCAGCAACATAAGCCAAATCGAGTGCAGCAGAACCAGCACGACGATATTGTGCACCAGCATTCGTTACATTTAACAACGATTCAAAATGGTTTTTTGCATAAGAAACAATTTCACCGTTACGTTTTGCACGATAAGCATGTCCTACGCCAACAAAAGTATTTTCTAGGCTGTCTTTCACATTCACGCGGATACGGCGTTGATTCAACATAGCACCACGACCGCGGCTAGCAGAGAACAACTCATCTTTCACAGGGTCATAAATAACACCGTGTTGAGTTATACCTTTATGTTGAACTGCGATAGACACACAAAAATGAGGGAAAGCATTGATAAAGTTTAAAGTACCATCAAGAGGATCAATCGCCCAACACCAATCGGCATCGTGACCTTTACCTTCTTGCAGACCAAACTCTTCACCAAGGAAGCTGTGATTTTTATAACTTTTACGAAGTGTATCAATAGTAAGTTGCTCGATGTAACGATCTACACGAGTCACAGGACCATCAATACCTTTTTCTTCGACTTGTAGATCGAGTTTATGACGATTTTGATGCGCTTTTAAAAGCTCTTGACCAACTAATTGAGCCGCACGCGCAGCCATCACCACCATAGGTTCCATTGAACACCCACTACAAATTTGAAGATACTGATAAAGAATAATGCATAAAAGCGCAGGCATTTTAACAAATAACTGCGCTTTTTGGGAAATTTTGTTTCTAAAATTTTACATGTTGAGTTTTTACAGCAATTTAGACATGCTGAACAAGTTTCAACCATGCTTGCTGGATTGAGTTTTGAATACCATTTGTATCAAGACCACAGTCTTGAAGCATTTCAGCATGAGTTGCTTGAGCCAGAAACTCATCAGGTAAACCTAAGTTTAAAATAGGTTTAATGATTTGAGCCTGTGCTAAGAATTCGTTTACAGCACTTCCTGCACCAGCCATTACTGCATGCTCTTCAATGGTGACAAATAAACTGGTTTTGTCTGCCAAGTCACGGATAATCAGCTCATCCAATGGTTTGACAAAGCGCATGTTTACCACACGAATAGCAATGTCTAATTGCTGTGCCAGTTGTTTAGCTGCATCTAAAGCAGGCTGAACACGGCTACCGAATGCTAAAATACTGATACCTTCATCATGTTCGGTATTCAGCTCTAAAACTAATTCGGCTTTACCAATTTCAAGTTCAATCAGTTGTTGCTGAATTTCAACCCCTAAGCCATTTCCTCGTGGATAACGAACGGCTGTTGGACCTGGATATAAATATGCGGTATGCAACATCTGACGACATTCGTTTTCGTCTTTTGGTGCAATGATCACCATATTTGGTACAATACGCATATAGGCATAATCATAAGCGCCCGCATGAGTTGGCCCATCTTCTCCAACCAATCCAGCACGGTCTATACCAAAAGTGACGTCGAGATTTTGTAAAGCAACATCATGAATCAATTGATCATAACCACGTTGCAAGAAAGTCGAATAAATCGCAACAACAGGTTTTAAGCCCTCACAAGCCATACCAGCAGCTAAAGTCACCGCATGTTGCTCTGCAATAGCAACATCAAAGTAACGTTCAGGAAATTGTTTGGCAAACTGCACCATACCCGAACCTTCACACATCGCTGGTGTAATCGCTAACAATCGTTGATCTTGTTGGGCTTCATCACATAACCATTGCCCAAATACATCTGAATATTTCGGTGCTGAATTTTTAACAGGTGAAGCATGAGTTTTACCAATCGCATGATATTTGATTTGATCAGCTTCGGCAGGTGCAAAACCTTTACCTTTAACAGTGTATACATGGATTAGACGTGGGCCTTTGCGTTTTTTCAATGCATTGAACACTTGAACCAATTGTTCAACATCATGACCATCAAAAGGACCAAAATAATCAAAGCCAATCGCTTTAAACAAATTATCTGCAGCATCTGTTGCTGACTGGTGTAACCGAGAGTTGTAGTCCCACTCTGGACAATCTTGAACAAAGGCTTGTCCAGATTCATCAATATTGATGAACTGACCTTGTTCCCAAATTGCAGCTAAGTGCTTTGCAAAACCACCTGTACTACACGAAATAGACATATCATTATCATTGAGTACAACGATCAAATCTGCATTGTGTGCAACCGCATCATTCATGGCTTCAAATGCCATTCCTGCTGTCATTGCACCATCACCGACAATCGCCACAACATCACAAGGGTCTTTTTGGTAACGACGTGCTAACGCCATTCCCAAGCCTGCCGAAATAGCAGTCGATGAGTGACCAACACCAAAAGTATCAAACTCAGATTCTTCACGTGCAGGAAAAGCAGCCAAGCCATTTTTCGAACGAATTGTGGTTAATTGCTCACGACGACCTGTGAGTGCCTTATGAGGATAAGCTTGATGCCCTACATCCCAAACTAAACGATCTTCTGGTGTCTCAAAACAATAATGCAAAGCTACTGTGAGCTCAATAACGCCAAGGTTTGCACCAAAATGCCCGCCACTTTGTCCAGCAGCATACAAAATGAATTGACGCAATTCGTCTGCGACCTGCGGCAATTGGCTTTGCTCAAACTGACGTAATTGTTGAGGATGGTTTATTTCATCCAACAATGGCGTAACAGGACGTTGACTAGGTATTTCGGTATACAACATATGTGGCAAAGCCTTCTAAAGCCTGGCAAATCTAAGCTAGGTACACGGGTTAGCATGATTGTGAAAACAAATCATATCACATTCGATCAGCCACATTTATAATGATGCGTCATTGGAGACTTCCAAGTCAGCAAGTGTGCTCTTGGTGTCAATTATCATGAATAATCTATCTATATATCAACTATTATCGTGGCACTTTATACAAAAAAGAATTTTTTATAGCAAAGTTATCTATAAAAACATGCTTTTCAATTCTACCAATGTCCAAGCATTACGCTATACTTTAGCTAATTTCTAAACAAATAGATGGAAGATTCTGTGTCAATAGAGTTTGTTGCCACTTCAAAATTACCCACCGCTTATGGTGATTTTAAAATTTCTGTATTTCAAGATCCGTTGACAGGTGAAGAGCATGTTGCTCTTTCTAAGGGTTTAGAAATCGCTCCCTCAAATCCTGTTTTGGTTCGCATTCACTCTGAATGTTTAACTGGTGATGCGTTTGGCTCATTGAAATGTGACTGTGGTCCACAATTACACAACACCATGAAAATGATGAATGATGCAGGTCAAGGTGTAATTTTATATCTACGTCAAGAAGGACGTGGAATTGGTTTAACCAATAAAATCCGTGCTTATGCCCTACAAGACCAAGGACATGACACTGTAGATGCTAATTTATTGTTAAACCTCCCTGCTGATGCACGCCAATATGATATGTGTAGCATCATGCTGGATCATTTACAGGTCAAGCAAGTCAAGCTAATTACCAACAATCCATTAAAGTTAAAAGCATTAACGGATTTGGGCATTGATGTTGTTGATCGTGTTCCTTTAACTGTCGGTTTAAATAAATTCAATGAAGATTATTTAAAAACCAAGCATGATCGTATGTCTCATATGTATGAGAAAGATGATTTTTGATCACTGATTCATCACGAGCATGTTTTTGACAGATTGCTAAAAGCAGTGATAAAAAATCGTCTGTTTCATAGTCGGAGGTATTCCCTATACCTCCTCCAAGATTCAAAGCTGTTTTAGCTCAGGATCTTTTAGCTCAAAATAGCGCCCTCAAAAAGATTGAAAATGATTAAAAACAGGATCATTCAGTTTTCATCAAATCGTCATTGAGAAAATCTGTGTTTCAGGCTTTCTTCGTTTTAAATGCAAATCAAAAGCCATACAAATATTACGAACAAAAGGTTTTCCCTGTTCAGTAATCACAATCCGATCAGTTTCTATCCTTAACAAACCATCCTGCTGCATCTCAACAACTTGAGCTCGTTCTGCGAAATCCATGGATGGATCAACCCAAGAGGTCTGAAAAGTACACATTAAATTTAGAATATGCTGACGGATTTTCAAGTCTTCAACACTCAGTACATGACCTTTCACGACAGAAATTTCACCCTGATCCAAACATGCATAATATGCATCTAGATCTTTTTCATTTTGTGCGAAGCTATACCAGCTATCACTGATCGAAGATATTCCAAGACCAATCATGAGTTGGGTTTTTGAGGAGGTATAGCCCATAAAGTTGCGATGCAACGTGCCAGCCTGAAAAGATTGATACATACCATCTTGTGCTAATGCAAAATGATCCATACCAATTTCATGATAACCATGCACTAAAAGCTGTTTTTTACCCGCTTCATACAAGGTTCGCTTCAAATCATCTTTTGGAACATCTTGATCTTTAAAACCACGCTGACCATTTCCCTTAATCCATGGAACATGCGCATAACTGTAAAAAGCCAAACGATCAGGCATTAAACTGTTGGTTAAATCTATAGTTTTCAAAACATCATTTAGATTTTGAAAAGGCAAACCAAAAACCAGATCATGTGAAATTGAGCTATAACCGATCTCACGCGCCCACTGCGTGACATTGGCAACATGCTCAAAAGGTTGAATACGATGAATGGCTTTCTGAACAGCATCATTATAGTCTTGCACACCATAGCTTACACGGCGAAATCCAAGCTCATACAAGGCTTGTAAATGAACTCGTGTTGTAGTATTATTCGGGTGCCCTTCAAAGCTAAATTCATAGTCCTTCGCAATATCAGCTTTGGCTAAGACACCTTGAATGAGCTGCTGTAAATGTTCGACTGAAAAGAAAGTCGGTGTTCCGCCACCCAAATGAATTTCTTTAATGATGGGTTTTTCTTGTAGTAATTCGCAATACAAGTCCCATTTTTTTAAAACCGCTTGAATATAAGGTTGTTCGATTTCATGGCGCTTGGTGACTTTCTTATGACATCCGCCTTATGACATCCGCAGAAGGTGCATAAACTCTCACAAAAAGGTAAATGAATGTATAAGCTAATCCCTTCACTTTGATTAGACTCATCAAAAGAACGCTTTAGAGTCTGTTTCCATTGTTGCAGTGAAAAAGAGCTTTCATCCCAATACGGAACCGTTGGATAACTGGTATAGCGTGGGCCAGCCACATTGTATTTCTGAATTAAGGAACAACGTATATTCACTGCTCAATACCTGATTACATTTACAAACCAATAAATGCACAATAATGCTTCTATTCTTAATCCATTGTGCTGAGCTTAAACAGAGATTTCAACCCAGCGAATTACTCGGGATTAAACATACAATGTGAGAAATAATTTAATAAATTGCTTTATTTTTTGCATGTTCACTCAGTCAATCTTAAATCTATCAATATTCAAACTATGCTTTGTTAAAAAAGTTTGTATAATTTAAAACAAAAACTATTAAGTTATAATTTACAATTTGCTCACTTTAAACACAAATCAAAGCATCTATAATGAATTTTTAATAAAAAAATTAAACAAATTTATTTAATACTAAACTTTAATTTTATCAATTATAGGAAATGACATGAAAAATATCGAACTAATCAATACAGTACAAGGATTAATTCAGGCAGGTTGTCATTATGATATTCATGAATTAGAAAAGATCTATTGCCAAACTCTTTTTATTATTATTTTAGACGAGGATGGTACTACCACTTCTTTCAACTACACTCAGAATCTTGATTTTTTTCGATCACTTAAACAAAACAAAGCACCACCACTAGATACGACTGCAGTTTTTAATTATGCTGATATTAAAAATGATATAGGCTACGTCATAGTCACTCGTAACTTAGATTTAGGTCATGGACTAAAGAAAATCGTGTTTAATCTTATGTTACGCCAAACTGACAATAAAAAATGGCAAGTGTTCAGAGAACATGCTGTTGTTATTGGAAATGCCTAAATCATTAGACTTTAAGTAAGAAAGTCTATTACTTCTATCTTGTGTTTATGCTTTGATGTATAAAATAATTTTGTGCGCCTTTGAGGATCGTCATGCAAAATCCAACCTCTGCTGATATTCAACGTGTTCGTAGCTTCCTAGTCGATTTACAAGCACGAATCTGCTCAGCTTTGGAGCAACAAGAACAATTAGGGCAAGGCACTGCAAGTTTTGAAATAGATGACTGGCAACGACCTGAAGGTGGTGGTGGTCGTTCTCGTGTTTTACAGAATGGGACAGTAATCGAAAAAGGTGGTGTGATGTTCTCACACATCAATATTTCAAAACTGCCAGCTTCTGCAACTGAGCGACATCCTGCTATAGCAGGAGCCAAAGCTCAAGCATTAGGCGTATCATTGGTGATTCACCCCAAAAATCCAAATGTACCGACCTCTCATGCCAATATCCGTTTATTTGTTGCTGAGCCAGAAGGCCAAGATCCAATTTGGTGGTTTGGTGGTGGTTTTGATCTGACACCATTTTATCCAAATCAAGAAGACGTATTGAGTTGGCATCAGACCGCTTTTGATTTGTGTGCCCCATTTGGCGAGAATGTCTATACAGAACATAAGCAATGGTGTGATGACTATTTTTATTTAAAGCATCGTGATGAACAACGTGGCGTTGGTGGCTTATTTTTTGATGATTTAAATCAATGGGATTTTGAAAAATGCTTTGAATACATCCAAGCTGTTGGTCAAGGTTATTTGAATGCCATCTTACCAATTTTCAAACGTAATCAAGATAAACCCTATACTGAAGCTCAACGTGATTTCCAATTATATCGACGTGGTCGTTATGTAGAATACAATCTCGTCTACGACCGAGGGACTTTATTTGGTTTACAAACAGGTGGTCGCATTGAGTCTATTTTGGTGAGTATGTCACCACTTGCAGCATGGTCTTATCGTCCTGAGTGGGATGAGCAAAGCCCAGAAAAACAATTAACTGACTACTATTTAAAACCTCAAAACTGGTTATCCAAATAAAATCTTCTTGTTCTAAGCACATAACCTGAAAAGCCGTCTTGCCATTCAAGACGGCTTTTTAAATTCAGCTTGTTTAAATCATCTCTGAAAGATTTACTCACAATTAAGATGAGAATAATTCACAATAACGCAACTTTTTTAATTTAAATTAGTTATAAAGTCCGCTACTATAGCTGACTTAAAATTTCCTTAATTTTTCCGATAAATTTATATTGGAATATCAGAAAATTATAGCATTAAACGCAAGAGGTTGATATGAGGAATTTATATTAGAAAATCATAAGCTTACGCTTTCAGCAGGGATTCTATTTTTATTGGTGTGCTCAGTTTCAACCACGATTATTTCAAGTAATGATTTATCGGATAGTATTTCTATTACGTCAAGTGTACTTTTATCGATTGGCTTTGTTGTCGTTTTTGCAATGATTTTTCTCGATTTTCTAGAATCAGTGTGTAATCCATAATTAAAAAACATCCTCATCTAAACTACCTTTTTAAATCAAAATTACTTATTTAATCCCAAAGTACGCCAAGATACTTTTTGTTGTCTTCAACGTTTTCCCGTATATTGTTGCCACGCCTTAAAAATCAACATTATCAGTACGTGGACATTTGACATGAGCAAACAATTCGCAGTCATTGGCAATCCGATTGAACATTCTCGCTCACCTGAACTACACCATGCTTTTGCAGAAAAAACAGGTATTGATCTGAATTATCACAAACGCCTAGCACCCTTAGATGACTTTGAAACCAGTGTGCACGATTTTTTTGCTCAAAACGGTGTAGGTATGAATGTTACCGTGCCATTTAAAGAACAGGCTTTTGCGCTATGTACCCAACTCACTGAACGCGCCAAAATTGCCAAAGCTGTGAATACGCTATGGATGGAAAATGGTGAATTACATGGTGATAATACTGATGGTCAAGGCCTTGTTGATGCCATCCAAGCTTTAGACTGGAATTTAACCAATACAGATCTACTCATTATTGGTGCAGGTGGGGCAACACGAGGCGTCATCTATCCTTTGGTCAAAGCAGGTGTAAAAAAAATTGTGATTGCAAATCGTACACTTGCTCGTGCTCAACAATTGGTTGCGGACCTGCAAGACAACGTTCCAGAAGCAGAACTCGTGGCGTGCAGCTTAACTGAATTACAGGGACAATTTGATTTAGTTATCAATGCGACATCAGCAAGCCTAAGTGGGGATACACTTAAGCTTCCTGAAGCATTAGTATTTAATCATGCTTATGAAATGGCCTACGGAAAAGCCTCTAGTTTTATTGATCAAGCCAAAGCGCGCAATGTCCCGACATCAGAGGGTTTTGGTATGTTGGTGGGGCAAGCAATCGAAGCATTTTATATCTGGAATGGGGTTCGTCCGAATATCAAAGATTTTCTCTAATCTACGCTATATACATCAAATTGTTAAAATACAAAAAAATAACCTCAAGTGAGGTTATTTTTTTGCATCATGTTGCTCAGCCAATTACTTTAACTTGGCATCACTCAACATCTGATAAGTTTTTTTGAATAAGTCATAATCAATAAACTCGGTTGAATCTGCATTTAAGGATGCAACCACTTGATCACTAAACTTTTTGTTTTTAAATGCACTATAAGCTTTTGCTAAAACTTTTGCTGTTTTTACAAATTCAGCTCGTTGTTCTTTTTCGATCTCATTTTCAGCTTCAAACTTCTGCATATAATATTGTGCAAACACCGCTTCAGTCGTTTTGTATTTTTTAACTAAGCTTTGGACTTCTAAAGTGCTTTGTTTTGCTTTCCAAATTTTAGCAACAATCTCATCCACATCATTTCCAAGCTCATCATCATATTGATGGTCATCTTCTAGATGATGCTTTTTCTGTAGGGCTTGAATTTGTTTCAAAGCCTGCCCTTTTGGATTGTAGATTTCTTCATCTGAGTAAGAATAAGCATAAATTGCTGCGATTTCTTGTAAATCTTGAGCAGAATATTGTTTGATCAACTCAGGCTTTTGTGCGGTCAATTTTGCAATAAACACTGCTTTATAGGTTTTCTCATAAGAGCCTGTTTGTGCAAATACTTGTTCTGCCAGTTGCTCTAAACGCTCACTTAAGCTTAAGTATTTTTGCTGGTCTTTAGCTTCTGAACCTGCGATGCCTCCTACAGCTTGTTGCATAATGCTGCCTTTAAAGATTTCTTTAAAAGGTTTTGCCTGTTTTAGAACACTCTGATCAATTTTGCTTGCATTGCCATAATTGAGGAATTACATATCCATCTTAATATTGAGTTTACGGTTTAAGCTCTCTAAATCGACCCCCACATCATAATCCGCTTTTACTGCACGTCCCTTATCATCTAAAGACAGATCAACAATCAGCGGATTACGTTTATTTTGAGCTGGTAAACTGGCTTCAATCTCTGTGAGATGTTGATTCCACAATTGTTTAAATTGCTGTGCATCGACCAACTGATCTTTGGCATAACTATCAAATGTACTGACCAAAGCTGTCTTATTTTTCTCTCTCAGCACTGTATCTGAAGAAGATTTATCAGTTTGTTGTTCGCTATTTAAAACGTTTATTTCGTAATGATATTGACAGTATTCCACATCTCCAAATCGAGGATTAGCTTTGACTTTGGTAAAGTCTTCACATTGTTGCTCAGTTAGGATTTTTGTGGTGCTGCTGTCAGCCGCAGCTTCAACAGCCTCATCGTCAGAATCATGCTCTTGATCTTGATCAGCAGTCGCATAGTCTTCGTCATCTTCTACAGCAGCACGTGCTGCTTGCGCTACATCCCCTGCCTCTGCCTCTGCGACGTCTTCGACACCCTCATGAGATTGGCGATTGATGGCACTATAAAGTTGATACATTGCGCTTGATGCATCATTGGCACTATCATCACTCGATGTGATGCCTGCTACCGCTTCGTCTGCAGCTTTCATGGCTTCCTGAGCAGCTTCATAAGCACCTTCACTTGCCTGACTGTCACTACTCGGTCCTAGGATTTTTGCAATATTGGATTGACTCAATCCAAACACTGAATTCATCAAATATTGACGATTCACTGTAGAGTATAATTGCCCTTGTAAGAACATTTCTTCTACTGATGTATTTAAGCGGATTTTTTCAACGATTCCTGCTTGCTTGTCCGCAGAACTCACTGCAAGACTTTCAATTTGATGAGGTGTGGCGATTAAATATGAAGTTGCACCCGACTGTTTAAGCCACTCGATCAAGGCTTTGCCATTCACCTTGGTAATATCATCTTTATATTTAGAAAAATCATAATACGCATATTTATCTTGATCTTGTGAATTAGCTAGATAAGGCATGATCGAAAAAATATGGGTATAGAATTTATAATTATTCATGTCTAGAACTGTAGGAATACGCATTTCCACAGATAAATTCGGCTTTTTATATTGCGTTTCTAAATTGAATGATGCCATTTTTTGACGATAATTCACTGTACCGTCATATCGAATTTGCAAGTCATTGACTATGTTCTGAACAATATCCGCACCCATGCCAACGTAACGGCTGAAATATGTTGAATCCTGTTTTGCAATCGCTTGATAAAATTCTTTTTTCTGAGCATCAGTCAGTTTAATTTTTTGATCTTTTAAATATTGATTGAGCTTTTTTTCAATTGCAGGATCTAGTTGCTTAGAATCCGCCCCCTTTAGATTTTGATCTTTTTGTGTAGGATCTAACTGGATTTTAAATTGCCCACGATAATCAAAATTCGGATATTCATACAAGGCGTTGAATCCTTGAATTGCACGTTGTGGCGTGTCTTGATTTGCATTTAAAGCATTACTTTTAATCACATGTGTGGAACATGCTGACAAACTCAGACCCAAAAGACATAAAGTTAATTTTTTTAAATGCATGAGAGATTGACTCACTTAAATATTATAAAGATACTAAAAATAGCATTGAAACAACAAAAAAAACTGTTTAATCCTATCAAAAAAGCAACAAATTGGCATGTACTTTTTCTACCAAATTCGCATTTCTGACAATTCTTTTAGAGAGTCTTATCAATGTAATTCTCATATGATTATGAATAATGAAACTATAGATTGAAGATCCAAAACTATTTTTAAATTAGGATTAAATACATGCCAGCATATAAAGCCCCGCTCCGAGATATTCGTTTTTTAATCAACGAAGTTTTTGACTATTCTGGGCACTATAAAACATTATCGATTGGCGAAAATGCCGATGCAGATACAATCGACATGATTTTAGAAGGTGCAGCAGATTTTTGTGAAAATGTCCTTTCTCCACTTAACCAATCAGGTGATGAAGAAGGCTGCCATTTCAAAGAAGGTGAAGTCACTACGCCTAAAGGCTTTAAAGAAGCATACGACCAATTCGTGCAAGGTGGATGGCAAGGTCTATCTTATCCAGAAGAATTTGGTGGTCAAGGCTTACCTATGTCTTTAAATCTGATCAAATCAGAAATGATGGGAACAGCAAACTGGTCATTCACGATGTACCCAGGTTTGAGCATGGGTTGTATGAACACCATCATGCAATTTGGTACGGATGAACAAAAAGCAACTTATATGCCTCATCTTACTGCTGGGACTTGGTCAGGTACGATGTGTTTGACTGAACCACAATGTGGTACAGACTTAGGACAAGTTAAAACCAAAGCAGAGCCAAAAGAAGATGGAAGTTATGCCATCACAGGTACAAAAATCTTTATTTCTGCGGGTGAACATGATCTGACTGAAAATATCATTCATATCGTACTTGCTCGCCTACCAGACGCACCTCCTGGGACTAAAGGGATTTCATTGTTTATCGTCCCTAAATTTATGCCAACTGCCGATGGCGGTGTAGGTGTAGGTGTAGGTGAACGTAACCCAGTGACTTGTGGTTCTATTGAACACAAAATGGGGATTCGTGCGTCAGCAACTGCGGTATTAAACTTTGATGCTGCAACAGGTTATTTGATCGGTGAGGTAAACCGAGGCTTACATGCCATGTTTACGTTCATGAACACTGCGCGTATCGGTACGGCGGTTCAAGGTCTTGCACATGCTGAGTTAGCATTCCAAGGTGCGCTGCCTTATGCAAAAGATCGTATGTCTATGCGTGCACTTTCAGGTAAAAAAGATCCAGAGAAAGTTGCCGATGCAATTATTCATCATGCTGATGTTCGCCGCATGTTATTGACCCAAAAGGCAATCGCTGAAGGTGGTCGTTCAATGATTTATCATGCTGCTCAACTTGCAGACAAAATGACTGACGCTTTGGCTCAAGGTGATCAAGCAAAATTTGATGAATATGACGATAAACTTGGTTTCTATACTCCGATTCTCAAAGGTTTCTTAACAGAATTGGGCTTAGAAGCTGCTAATCACGGTATGCAAGTCTTTGGTGGTCATGGTTATATTAAAGAACATGGCATGGAACAAATTGCACGTGATGCACGTATTTCTACGTTGTACGAAGGTACAACTGGTGTGCAGGCGCTTGATTTGATCGGACGTAAAGTGTTGCTTTCTTCTAAAGGTAAAGTGGTTCGTGAGTATACGGCTGAAATCTTGAAGTTCTGTGGTCAACATGCACGTAACAAATATATGCGTCGCTTTGCATGGGATTTAACCAAAATCTGTGCACAATGGAATGCTTTAACTGTTCGTATCATGCTTGCAGCACGTAAAGACCGTGACATCGTTTCTTCTGCTTCTGTAGATTTCTTGATGTTCTCTGGTTATGCAATGATGGCTTATTACTGGGCACAACAAGCTGCGGTTGCTTCAGAAAAATTAGCATCTGGAAATGGTGCTGAAGTTCCTGAGTTCTATAAAGCAAAAATCAAAGTTGCTGATTTCTACTTTGAACAATTGTTACCTCGTGCACAAGGTCATGCTGAGTCTATGGTCAATCCATCTAAGACCATGATGTCACTTGAAGCTGAACATTTTAGTTTTGATTACTAATAATGTAGGTTTTCGCTAAGTAAAACAAAAGAGCGCTTAGGCGCTCTTTTTATTTTTAAGCAAAGTGAATTAAAATACTGCCTGAATATGCGATAACTCATTTTCATTTATTTTAAAACAATAGAAAGTTTATTTTTTCTGCATTTTCAGTCATCCACCATGCACTAAAACATACTAAATAACATGAATTCGATGCAATTAAATCTTCAACTCATTGAAAGATAATAAATCTATTTGGATTTTTGCTGGATTTTCATCCGATTTTGGATCAGCCTGCGGCTCGCCATACTTGTTTTGGCATGAGGAGCGAAGCTCCGTAAGCGCAACCATCAATATAGTTTCATTTCTCTGATCAATAAAATGAAGGCGATCAATAGATTGTTTGATGATCTAAAGCTTGCACTGCCACGCTTTAGTGCTAAAGTTTAAATTGTTTTGCGTAGGCGATGCCTCACTTTTCAGAGATGAAAAGTGACAAAAATCTTTCGTTGAGCGAGAGGCACATCCTTTACCCCCGCTCAACATGGCGACATCCATGTCGCCTCACGATAGCAAGACCATCAATGATTCAAAAAGTACAAAATAAATGAATCATCCAAATCACTTGTATGAATAATCAGGCGGTTTGACTGTATCATCTTTCATCAAGGATTTTTATCGAACTCAGGTTAAATAAAAGCTAAGTTTTTGAAAATACCTACACAGAAATCCAAAAATCCTATCTTGTTATTTTTGATTTTTTGACACAGGCTCAACGATGGTTTTAAGCAATTTCAAGCGATTTTTTTCAAGTATATAAAAACGAGTAGTGACTTGATCAACTTCATAGTTTTGATCCATATGCTCTTGTTGCGTCACCACTAAACGACTATTGGCACGTGTTGCAATCACATCCTCTGGACGCGTCTCACCACCAAAACCATCAGCTAAAAGTTGCCCAGTGCGCTTATTAATGAAGGAATACATTCGACAACTTGCACCCCCCCCACATAGTCGTAACGTACTCCCCTGCAAAATCTGGTTTTTCCTCTAAGGCCGCTCTTAATCGAGTTCGAAACATATTTGCGCTTGGATCTGAAGTATCCAGTTTGGCAGTCTTACCTGTATATACTGACTTCACAGGATAGTCACTAAATTGGGGAACCTTACTTTTGGCATGCGTAATTGAGATTGCCATCAAAGCTAAAAACAGACTCAGTAAAAATTTATTCATTGTTATAACCTAAGAATTAAAATATTTTTTTCACTTAGATCATAACAAAGTTGAAACGCTCATGCGGTTTATATTGGTCAAATATTTTAGAGAAACTCTTGCAAAACTGAGTTTAAAAATACATGGCCTTGCGCTGTACAGGATAAACGCGTTGTATCGTTTAGCATTAAATGACGTTGTTTTAATGACTTCATACGCTTATTTAAATCTGCAAGATTTAAGCCTGTACGTTCAGTATAAAGTTCAGCAACGACTCCATCATTTAAACGCAAAGCATTCATCATAAATTCAAACGGCATCTCAACATCTTCAATACGTTTAAACTGCAAATGTTCAGCCGGCACTTTGGCTAAATAGTCTTTAGGCAAACGGGTCTTTTGAAAGCGATAAACACCATCAGTTTGAGTAACTTTGCCATGTGCGCCTGCACCAATTGCCAGATAATCACCAAATTGCCAATAATTTAAATTATGCGCTGATGGCTGCTCTTTACGCCAAGCAGATACCTCATAATTGATAAAACCGCTGTCTTTTAAATATTGCTCACCTTGTTCCTGTATTTCCTCTAAGACATCGTCTACAGGCAAAATCGGTTGGGTGCGGAAAAACACCGTATTGGGTTCAATGGTCAATTGATACCATGAAATATGTGTCGCACCATTTTCAACAGCCTGTTTTAAATCGTATAACGCTTGTTCCAAGGTCTGCTCAGGTAGTCCATGCATCAAGTCGACATTTACTCGTTGAAATCCTGCTTCTCGAGCATTTTGAATCGCTAAAACTGCATCATTATTGGAATGAATTCGTCCCAATTTCTTTAAATGTTCAGTATTAAAGCTTTGGACACCAAGCGATAATCGATTAATACCTGTCGCTAAATAATCCGCAAAAGGATCATGCTCAACTGTTCCAGGATTCGCTTCTAGCGTGATTTCACACTCCTGCTCAAAAGGCAGTAATGCTTTTAACTGAGAAAATAACCAGTGATAACCTTGAGCTGAAATCAGCGATGGCGTTCCTCCACCAATAAAAACACTATGGATTTTTCGCCCTTGCGCAAATTCGATTTGCATTTGAAAGTCCTCAACCAAAGCCTGTAGATATTGCTGTTCCAAATCTAAAGACAATTGACCATCTGGTACTGCATGTGAATTAAAATCACAATACGGACACTTACGCACACACCAAGGCATATGAATATAAAGCGATAATGGAATATTTTGAGGGATTAAAGCAGTCAAAGAAAAGCTCAAAGCAAGTAACAGAATGGTTAATTTTAACATGACTTCTAGCATCTGATTAGAACAACTCATCAATTTGCTTTAGACTGAATATGTGCAATAAAAATAGATGAACAAGAATGATGAAATTATCGAGTCAATTGTTATTTCTTTTACCACTGACGATGGGCATTGGGATTGCCATGGCATTTCAAACTGCCATAAATACGCAACTGCGTGAATATCTTTACTCCCCCTTACAAGCTGCTCTTTTATCTTTTTTGGTGGGTACACTATTGCTCGTAGTTTTGGTAATCTTCCAGTCTGAACAAAAACCAACCCTACACAACTTGGCTGTGATTCCTTGGTATCTTTGGCTGGGTGGTTGTCTTGGGGTTTATGCCATTAGTATTAGTATTTATACTGCTCCCAAACTTGGTTTCTTAACCCTTTCAGGGTTGATTATCTTCGGGCAAATCGCTACATCGATAATCATTGATCAATTTGGTTTTTTGGGTACAGAAAAGGTGCCAGTCAACTGGCAACGTCTTTTAGGTGGCGTGGTGATTTTTATAGGTGTGCTTCTCACTCTACAATGCTAACCAGTTTATTTTTTCCTAAGCACATTTAAAACGAGTATTACCTGTGTCTGTATCAGTAAAAGCCACGACTACCCGCTTTGAATTAAAGCAACTTTTTCATTTAATGCTCCCGATTTTAATCACTCAATTTGCAGCAGCAGGCTTTGGGTTGATTGACACGATCATGGCTGGACATATGTCTGCTGAAGATCTGGCAGCAATTGCTGTTGGGGTCGGATTATGGATTCCAGTGATGCTGCTGTTCAGCGGTATCATGATTGCCACGACACCTTTGGTTGCTGAAGCCAACGGCGCACGTACGCCTGAAAAAATTCCCTCGATTGTTCGTCAATCATTATGGGTTGCCTTCCTACTTGGTCTTCTCGGGATGATGGTTTTGCAAATTATTCCCTTGCTTTTGCCTCTTGTCGGTGTGCCTGAGTCTCTGCTTCCTAAAGCCAGTCTGTTTCTACATGCGATTGCTTTCGGTATGCCTGCTTTTACCATGTATTCAACTTTACGAGGATATTCCGAAGCTTTAGGTTATCCACGTCCTGTTACGGTGATCAGCCTCGTGGCACTGGTGGTGCAAATTCCACTCAACTTTATTTTTATGTATGGTATTGGACCGATTCCACATCTGGGCAGTGCAGGTTGCGGTTTTGCCACAGCATTATTGCAATGGCTCATGTTCATTACAATCAGCTTATATATTTTCAAAGCAAAACGTTATCAGTCGACCCAACCCTTAAGCAAGTTTGAAAAGATGGATAATGTACTCATCAAACGTATTCTTAAACTGGGTTTACCCATTGGCTTAGCGATTTTCTTCGAAGTCAGTATTTTTAGTACTGGCGCCATTGTACTCAGTCCCTTGGGAGATATTACGGTTGCAGCACATCAAATTGCCTTATCTGTAACTTCTCAACTGTTTATGATCCCAATGTCACTCGCTTTGGCATTGACGATCCGTACAGGAACCTATTATGGTGAGAAAAACTGGTACGCAATGCGTAAAGTGCAAAAAGTTGGACTGATGACCAGCACCCTTTTTGCCTGTATCACCATGCTCTTGCTATTGTTATTACGCCCAGAAATTGTTTCTGTCTATACGCGTGATTATGATGTTTCCCAAGCTGCTATTTATTTAATTTTATTTGCAATTGCCTACCAACTTATGGATGCATGGCAAGTGAGTGCGGCTGGTTGCTTACGTGGAATGCAGGATACTAAAGGACCAATGTGGATCACCATGCTTGCTTATTGGATCATCGCCTTTCCAATTGGAATCTATTTGGCACGCTATACTGATATGGGCGCGGCGGGTGTATGGACAGGTTTAATTATTGGATTAACGGTTGCTTGCGTCTTATTGCTTACGCGCTTATATAAAAATAACAACCGCTTGGCTCAACAGGAGTCTTAACAATTAAAAAATAATGCTGTTTAAATACAGCATTATTTTTTGCTAACGAGGCCAAATCAAACTGAGCTATAAAATCTAAACTAGAGATCACCTGTCTGAATATTCAGCTGGTTGGAACGCATCACATAAGGTTCATGATGAACTTATATTCTTCCAGCTATTCAAATTGCAGTTGATATGCCTGTTGAAATTTCTCAGACATTTCCGATACATCTGCAACCTCTTTGATGATTGCTTGGCCGACAATCACATCAGTACCATTAAAAGTCATGGTTGGAGCGCCATATAATGCATAACCATCATTAAGCGCTTTGCTCACCCTCGCACAGAAATGAACATCATCTTTGCCCGTTAAATAACGATAAACTTTCATCTAGCTACAACAATAAGAATATTAGAATACATTTTAATCCAAAATACGCTGAAACAGGCTTATACTGTCCAATGAGTTTAAATATCAAAAATAGCCAAGCAGAAACAAACGCTTAACAAATTAGAGTAGGCAGCTTAAGAATAGTCGCCTATGATCAAAATAAATGAAACATCTAATCTAAATCGAAGGATGGTTACGAATGTCTAAAAGTACCAGTACACCCGGTCGCCGCTTTATGAAACTTACCAGTATGACAGCAAGTATTGCGACAAAAACGGTATCAAATTCAATTCGTAACTTTAATGCGGATGAAGAGCAAAAAAACGAAGCAAGAAGCAAATTGTTTCAAGATATTGGTGTGCAAATCGCAGACACTTTAGGTGAAATGAAAGGCGCTGTGATGAAAGTTGGACAAATCGCCTCTCAGTACAAAGATATTTTTCCACCAGAAGTTGCCCGTGCCATTGCCAAATTACAACGCCAAGCACCAGCAATGCCTTTTATTGAAATAAAACAACAGGTTGAACGAGAGCTTGGTCAACCTATTGCTCAAACCTTTTTACATTTTGATGAGCAGCCTTTTGCGGCCGCTTCCATTGGTCAGGTGCATAAAGCAACATTGAAAAATGGCACCGAAGTGGTGGTCAAAGTTCAGTATCCTGGTGTGGATGAAGCCTGCGAAAGTGATTTAAAACAAGTTCGCTTAGCCTTACGCCTTATGGGTGTACTTAAAGTAGATAAAAAGCTACAAGACCGTTTATTCAAAGAAATCCAAGACAGTTTGCATGAAGAGTTAAATTACGAAATTGAAGCGCAAAATCTGCAAGTCTTTCGAACTTTCCATCAGGCTTTGGATAGCAAAATTATTATTCCTAAAGTTTTTACTGAATACTCTAGTCGGCGTATCTTAACCTTAAGTCTTGAAAAAGGTGAAAGTATTGAAACTGCAAGCACTTGGGACTTAGGTATTCGTAATGAAATTGGTCGTCGTTTGATTTTGGCACTGGGTCAGCAGATCTTTTTCTTAAAACGCTTCCATTGTGACCCGCATCCAGGCAATTTTGCTTTCCGTGAAGATGGTAGTGTGATTATTTATGATTTTGGTGGCCTAAAGACTTTATCTAATGAAATCATCACCCACTTTAAAGCCTTAGTTAGAGCAGCGAGAAAACAGGACATCAGCAGCATTGAAGCGCACTTAAGCGCATTAGATGCATTGGCTGAAAAAGGCGAGTTTCCTGAAGAGCTTTATAAAGCATGGCTTGAGGTTTTATTGCGCCCACTCACCACCCAGTATGATTTTGCTGAAAACTCTGCTCATCATGATGGTATTAAATTGGTGAAAAAATCATTGAAATATTGGGATGTATTTAAGCCATCTCCAGATACTTTAATGGTGAATCGTACCATTTCAGGTCAATACTGGAATCTAATTCAACTGAAAGTTCATGATAATTTAAATGACCTTTTCGAAGAGTTGGTTCCCCTACAAGATTGAGATGATATAGCCATTAATAATTTGGGATTTTTAAAAACATAGAAAAACCAAACTCTCAAAGACGATAATTTAAGTCCATGATTTGAATACATAAGATTGACATCATGAGGATAAATTTCTAAGTCTTTTCATGTTATTTTAAGTTAAGCATTTTAAATTAAAAGCATATTTGAAATCTAAGCACCCTCCTCCTGCTTAGGTTTCTTTTTTATTTTCAGCAACATGAAAAAATCTTATCTGACCCATTTAACTCGAATTTAAATAAGCTTTACAAATTAAGTGTTATGTTATAATATTTCATTAAACCGAAATAATTAGAGGATCAAATTATGCGTCCAAGTATCCATCCAGAGTATCGTGAAGTGTTGTTCCATGACACCAATGCAAATGCATTCTTTGTTATTGGTAGCACGATCAAAGCGGCAAACACCAAAGAGTATGAAGGTAAAGTATATCCTTACGTAACATTAGATATATCAAGTGCTTCTCATCCTTTCTATACCGGTGAAATCCGTCAAGCAAGCAATGAGGGTCGTATTGCCAACTTTAATAAGCGTTTTACACGTTTTAAACGTTAAGTTTAAAACTGTTGTTCAAGCCTAAGTTACCCCTCTAAACTTAGGCTTTTTTTATGCTTAGATTTTCAGATGAAGTTCAACAGAGATTTATATTATTTTGTTGATAAAATCATTTGAACAATATAAAAACCAATCGCTAAAAAGACGACACCGACAATAACACTAGAAACAGTATAAGCCAACGCAATTGGAAACTGCCCTTGACGAATGAGTTGAAATGTTTCTAAGCCAAAACTGGAAAAAGTCGTAAAACCACCGAGTATTCCCACCATGAAAAACAAACGAGTTTCTTGTTGTAAAATCGGATAACGTTGAGTAAAAGCAAAGAAGATTCCTGCCAGAAGACAACCTAAGATATTGATTGACCATGTAGTCCAAGGAAAAAAAATCTGTGGTTTAGAAATCAAAAAGCCAGCCCCATAACGTAAGCTTGCACCAATTGCTCCACCACAAGCGACCAATAGCCAATTCATGTTCTAACGTCCTTAAAACTTCTCTAAATAATTTGTTTGACCACAATGACTCAATAGCACTTTGTTTGTGTATAACCCAATAGTTATCCACAAATTTACAGCATCGTATCCAATAAACTAATTCAATGGTGTCTCATGCTTTACATAAAAGTTCAATGCAGGAACCACAAATGCAAAAACATCCTGTTCTCGAACTCCCCACTGTTGTAGTAATGGACAATCGATATTTAATACTTGAGCCGCTTGAATTTGATTAAAATCAAAAGGCATTTCAATATCACCTTGTGATAATCGCTCAGGTTGATCAACCCATTCCACCCAAGCATGATCTTGATCCACAAGATAAGCAATTGCCTCGTCCCATGAATCAAACAAAGTTTGCCAAGCTTGAGAGAGTCGCTGATCTGCTGTGATCTGAACTGCGCTGGAAAGTCGATAAAGCGCATCTAGCTCTATCTGCGTCTGAATTATATCATCTTGTCTTTCATGGACAAATTGCAAGGCATATTGTGCAGGCATCGCATCACTTGCGAGACGTCCACAGAGTACATAAAGTTTCTGGTCAATCATGACCTGTTCAAAAATCACCGTTTTATCTTGTTGCTCAGGTGCAATATAAAAACGCCAATTGCTTTGTCGAGGTGATGGCATTAACTGACGTATACGACCTAAAAAAGAAAACCCAAAATGCTGATGTTGATAGGTTAAAATACTAAAAATTGTTTTACCCTGCTTTTCCCATAACTGAACATTGCTTGGAAAGCGTGAACGGACTTTTTCAATATCTACCAACCACGACAAATAGACAATATTTTTTACCTGACTTTGCAACTGCAAGAACGGAATAAACCGCATCAAGATACGCCGTAAACGAAGTAACAATGGGCTTTGAGCAAAAAAGCCAATCCATTTTAAAGTAATACTCGAAGTTTGTTGTTTCAGCCGATGTCGATTCATAATGCATTATTTTTTATTTCTTTCGAGAGCTTTATTTTAACAAATCTTGCTGAAAAATAATTTATCTTATAAAACATTCAATAGCATTACTGATCTATGGGCGATAGGTTATGCTATGCACACGATTGAATATGGAACTCTCAAGTGATGGCTCAAGATCTATTGAAACAACTTCAAGCAGGCGAAGCAAAATTTGCCGATGTCATTCATCATATTGAAGCACGTTATACACATACCCCAACCGCATTTCAAAATGGTCAACAACATAATGCAGCAACAGAAAACCAAGACAGTGCTAAAGTTTTTTCTTTTGCTCAGTTAAATCAACTCGACCAACAGCAAACCTTGAGCTTGTTCGCAGAGCACTATGCTTCTGTTTTGGCGACCCCAGATGCATCTGATCATCAAAACATTCGTCAATTTATGCAAAATGGTTGGGATGGCATTCAATTTGATGGCACTGCTTTAACAGAAAAATAAGATCTACCAACATTGCTGTCATCATTGTAAACATCGATGAATTGGCTCAAGCTGCATATCGCAATTAAAAGAATAAAGGGATCAAATTGATCCCTTTATTTGCATTTATGGTCGCTCATCATATTGTGGCAAACCATCACAAATATGATCCCGCTCTGCTTTATAGGCTGCATAAATATGCATAGTGGGTTGATGTTCCAATGCCGTGTCGAGTGTTCCAATTCTTAAACGATAGGTCTCTGGGGCTTCCGCTTTGATGCTCATAATCGGCGAGCCACACTCCTGACAAAAACATCGCGTCGTTGTCGCAGTGGATGCAAACTGTTTTAGCAACGCCTCACCCTTTACGATTTTAAAATCTGCTTTTTGAATGGGTGCATTGGTCGCAAATGCCGTACCATTGGCTTTTCGGCAACGTTTACAATGACATTGGATGACTGGACCTATTTCACCATGAACTTCATAATGAATCCCACCACACAAACAACTTCCTGTATATAATTTTTCAGCAGACATTTTTGAAAATCTCACCATGTGAAAAAATGATTAGTTACACTATAAAACTAGCATAAAATATATGCTTTTAGCGGAAATAAATCCTTTTTTATGACGATTCAGAAAGATATTGATGCACACCTTCACCTGCCGCTCGACCAGTAGCAAAACAAGCTGTCAACAAATATCCACCTGTAGGTGCATCCCAATCCAGCATTTCACCACAGCAAAATACTGAAGGATGAGATTTGAGTTGCAAATGTTGAGTCAATGCTTGTTCTTTTACACCACCTGCGCAACTAATCGCTTCTTCGATAGGACGAAATCCCTGTAATTCGATTTTGAGGTGTTTAATCTGTTGCGCCAATTGTTCTGGATGACTCCATAGCGCTTTATCAACCAATTCACGCATTAAACTTGATTTTGCTGTGTCTAAGCCTGCTTTACGCCAAATATTCGCAGTCGACTGCTTTTTAGATGGCTGTAATTTTTGTACAAGTTGTTGAACAGATTGATCTGGTAATAAATCCAAATACATGACCAATGGTCTATTCTGCTGAATTAGTTGACGTAATGAGCGCCCTTGCTTATAGATGAGTCCACTTTCCAAGCCATAATGGGTAATGACAATATCACCTTGAGTTTTAACCGAAGGCTCTACCCAAGCGTCTACTCGCTTTAAAGGTTGACCAAAAACAGACTGCATATAGTCTGACCAAGGATAAACTACACCTGCATTACTGGGTTGAAAAGTTTCAATTTCAGATGAAGATAACCATTTTTGCCATGCGCCATCACTGCCTAAACGAGACCATGACACAGCACCGCATGCCAAAATAATCGCATCAAAGTGCTGCTCATTGATTTGATTACTTTTTAAATCAATCATCTTCAGTTGCTGATGCTTCAGGTCAATAA